>CAMKMR010000093.1 GCA_946413945.1 uncultured Lachnospiraceae bacterium
TAATGCCTTATTTCTATAATTTAAATCCTCACGAAGCGTAAATCCCTGCGATTCCCAAAATGTATTCCCTTCCTGGTTCTTTTTAAATGCCACAAGGAATACCTTATTTATCCCTTCTCTCTTTAATGCATCCAGCGAAAAATCTACAAGCTTCTTTCCTTTTCCCATTCTCCTTAAATCCGGCGAAACTGAGGTATGCTGGATTATTCCTCTCCGTCCGTCATGTCCGCATAAAATGACACCTACTACATTTCCATCAAGTTCTGCAACAAAAGAAGTATTTGGATTTCTCTTAAGATATTTCTCAATCCCTTCATAAGAATCATCTTTATCATTTAATCCATTCTGGCACCTGATCCATAGCTCATATGCCGCTTCATAATCGTCAATCGTCATAAGCCTGTAATTTAACATTTCTCCCCCTATACTTTACATCTATCTTTCTTTTGCCATACGTTATCATGTTAGCTTTCATCCTATTTTTAACTGCTTAAATGTACTCTCAAAAATGTTTCTTGCTTCTCTTTTATTGTTTGTTTTTCATTACTGACTTTGCAAAATCTTCAAAATAGTACGCGTTATGCTTCTTACGTTACTATTATGCGCTAAACCACCTTTTTTGCCAATGTTTTTACAGGATTTATGAGTAACTAAAAAAGCGACGTTAAAATTAACCGTCGCCTTATTTTTATTAACTATTTTTTTCTTGCCACCAGATAGTACCTGTGAATGGTACCTTCTATGTAACCCTTTTCGTCTACTATCTCCTGCATTTTAAGAAGCTTATCGAAACATTTTTTAACTGAAAATCCCGGAAATTCCCACTCGATTATATGAGCAAACCAAACGAAGGCCCCTATGTCATAGAATCTTATAGGTCTTAAAGCTTCATCTGAACTTACTATATCAAAGCCTGCTTCTTCAAACTTCTTCTTCTGAACTTTTAATTCAAGATCAGGGAAAGGCTTAGGAATATCGGGAAGGACCATTTCAACCAAGTCCCTGTCATTTCTTGCGCCAACCTGCTGAGTTATGAAATAACCGCCATTTTTAAGTAGTCTAAATGTCTCCTTTGCATCAAAGCTTCCGTGTCTATTTAGGATAATGTCAAATGACTCGTCCTCGAATGGAATGTTCGAAGCATCATCACAAGGCCTAAAATCGATGCCCCGTGGAAGAAGCATTTCACGGCAAAGCTCTACATTTGGCGGAAATCCTTCTGTGGCTGCAGTATTTTTGTAAGGATGTCCCAGGGATAATAAGAACTCTCCGCCACCTGTGTCAAAGTCCATGATCTTTTTGTCTGGTGTAAGGTAGGTGTCGATTATCTCTTTGTAATCCCAGGGAAGATCGTCCTCTTCCTCATATCTGTCATGAATATGAGAAAAATCCCAGCCATGAATGTGAGCGATTTTTTCCTCAGCTTCCCATTCTTTTCTTAATTTATTTATTCTTTCTAGAATCATTATTTTTGTGTTCATATCTGCTCCTTTTTGAATTTTTTTTAACCAGTTGGATTTCTGGCATCCGGCAACTCTTGGGATCCCATAATGTTTTTTTGTGGGAGATGTCCGTCTTGCCTTTTAGCCTTCTGGTGTGTTAATTCTGGTTTAAAATCAATTCATTCGGTGCAGAATGTGACAGCAATCTATAAATTAACCTCGGTACAAGCTGCTGTCAGCATTAAATCTGCACCGAGTAATTATCTCGTTCTCTCATGGTTACCTCCACGAAAATCTTTTATTTTATGGATAAAAAACATCCATACATGGTTCATTATATTCAAAACTTGCGTTGTCAGTCAACTAGTTGACATAAAAATGGACCATAGTCCCGGGGAGTGTGGCTCATTTTTATGTCAACCCACTGTTCACGGTGTCAGGTAATACTATTTTCCTCGCACTTCCCAGCAAAGTGTTTAAATATATCATCAATCAGAATTACATTGGGGGTAATCCTAGTATTTTTATTTATTATTTTTTTTAGTTTAACGGCAGATACTATAGTTTTTTTTATTATCCATAAATCAACATCGCTAGACGTTTTAATAGCCTCATAGATTCCATGATCATAATTGATACTGGTTTCTTTACCTATAGCACATGAATCAAATTCTTTATCTTCTTTAAAATATTCCTTCCAAAAGTTTAAAAATTCTATATATTTGTTTTTATCTATTTCTTGTTTAGGATTAATCCATCCTTCAATACTATAATAATCGCGAATCCTTTCAACAAAGCAACCTATTGCAACATTATCATTTTCCGCCTCATAAAATATTATTTTATCATCCACATATTTTTGGGCCTCTAATAAAGATTTTTGTTCAACAACATTTTTATACATCCAATTATCCATTATGCTTACTTTTTCATTTGTAATACCACCTACATATGTTTTGATAGTGTAAATCAGCGCTTCTAAGATATCAACCTTATGGCTGATTACACTAACATCTAATGTTTCTCCCATATTACTCCTCCATTTTGTATTGCATTCAGTACTCTTCCCGTATTTGCACCAGGATATAAACTTACAAAATCTCCATCCAAACTTAGCCTAAGCAAATCTCCATCTCTTATATACAGGTATTCACCATGAGCCTCGTCAATCACAATTTTATCTGGATTATTAAAAATATCATTAATCATTTTTTTATAATCATCATATGTATTTAAAAACGTATAATCTTCCTTATGTTTTCCCCATTTAACCCCAAACTGTCCATCACTAATTTTAAGGTCTATATTAGGCTTTTGCATTTTTTCAGCTGTAACCCCCGAACCACTTTCAGCCTCAGGGTAAGTAGCTTCCATTTTCTCTTCATAAGCCCTATATGCCTCTTCGCAATATATAATATACGCAAAACATGATTGAACAATCGACCAAAATGCAGACTTAACAAGCCAATCACACATCTGATTAAGATACGTCATATCATTCGTTGCCAAATAGTCAACATATGCGATAAGCAACATATGTATATAATAAATCCCTTGCATGAAGAGTGCTATTCCTGCAAGTTTAAGGAGCGTAGGTACCGTTATAAGCGAAATGGCACTAAGCAAATATTGTGACGACAAAATATTCAGAACCATTCCCAAAGTAACCAAACCAGTTGCTATTACAGGATGACTTCCACCATTCAAGATTCCACTTATCATATAAGCCCCGGCGCCGGTGTTTTTATCCAATGAGATATACCCTGTTCCGGTCCAGGAACCAATGGTCACATCTTCATCCGGTATGGTTATTAAACGCCCTGCTTCAATATCCTGTTTCATTCTGGTCTTTTCCGAATCAGATAAAGAAAGTTTGCCTAATGTTTCATCCAGCCCTTCCTGATTGTCCTTATCAAACTGATGGAGCTCTATTCCCTTCTCCATCGCCTGTCCTAATACTGACACTGTGCAGACTGTTTCCTCAGTCTTATCTTTACTGCCTTCTGCCCATATTATGCCTTCATATTTAGAACCCGTCAGACCTTCATAATATCTATAAAGGAATTCTTTATTCTTATCGCCAGCCTTACTTTTTACGTAATGGTCCTCTGCATCAACATCAATGAAAAGATTGCCATAGGAAAGCTTTGTCACCACTCCATAAGAATAATTCTTTTCTACTTCATAACCTGTTACAGCCTCGCTAAGTCTTCTTACGTCAACAATGTCCATGGTTTCAGATGTAAGGACATTCTCCGCATCAACCTGCGCAAAATAGAGCTTTCCCGTATATGAAAGTAATGCTCCTAATTTTTCTCTATCGAAAACATTATTTTCATTGATCTTATCCTTATAATAATAAAGATTAAGATAAGAATTCCAGCTTTCATAAGGCCCCATAGTCTGGGTATCAAATGTTACCGCATATGTAGAACCTGCTATGCATTTGTTAGAAATATTTTTTTGTTTTTCTGGAACATTTCCAACAAATGAAAGGTCAATTTCCATAGTAGTTTCAGCCCCAAGATTAAACTCAGCAACTTCACACTCACTAGCCTTTTCATTCTCTATAAATAAAGCCGGCTTAACATATACATATCCTGCAGGAACATCAAATATCCCGCCATAAGCATCTATTATCTCTTTATCACTTTCAGTTGCAGGTACAAATGAAACCACAACACTCTTATCACTTAAATAAGCCGCTGTATAGTTTCCTAAATTCTCCCCTGCTACAGATATACTTACAGAATCACTTATTGAAAGATTCTCTGTTACATCAAGCTCTTTTGAAACTTCATATTGAAGTGAAAGAGGAAGATATTCATTTTCAGTTTCCTTAATTTTTCTTTTTCTATTATATAATGATTTTTCTTTAAATTCAGCATTTTCAGTTCTTGCTGAAGTATAACTCTTAAGTCCTGAAACCTTATCATCAATGGAAGACGAATTTAAGATCGCTCTTAATTCGTCCTTATTGTCTGTACTTTCTATATAGTCATAAAGATTCTCTGCGTCTTCATAATCTTTTATGCTGGTATCTAAATCAAGCCATACGCTTTTTCCTGCAGCACTACCTGCTCCTCTATAATCTGTGTATGGAATATTAGCTCTCACCCAGACATGTTCTATTTCAACAGCCTTGATGCTTCCATCTTTAGCCCTTAATTTTGTCACAGGAATTCCTGCCATGGCAAAGATATCTGCCGCCTGATCAATATCTTTTGCCCCTGTCATCGAGAGGATTTTCTCAGGTTTAAGCCTTATCGTTCCTTTTACATATTTTACTTCATATCCCAAAGCTTTAAGAACAGTACCAAGAAGAATCGCCTGATCATAGTCATTTCCGGCACATCCTTCATAAGTTGCTATAGGACTTTTTCTTGTTCCGTAATAAAATTCTGTATGGATATTATTTTTTAAGTAATAATAAGCCTCTAGCGGAGTATCAAATTCATAATAAAAATATTCAAGTAATTCATCACTCTCATTCTTATCATTTGATCCGTCTGTGTTGGTTTTATCGCTACCCGATTTATCATCACCTGCGTCATTATCACCTGTATCTTTTCCATAAGCTGAAAATTCAGTTGGCTCTAAATAATCTTTTAATCCCTTCAGCTTTTCTGTTACGAGACTTGTATTTCCTGAAGCATAAGCTTCTTTAATATCCTCAACTTCACTTGCTGTATATACGAGATTATCGGATATTTGTTTATTTAATTTTTCTTTTCTTTCTGATAATAATTTATAAGATTCCTCAGATATTTTATCCTTTAATCCGTCTATTATTTCATCCTGGGAATCTGCCCACTTTGTAAGTGATTCTTTATCATCATTAACTATTTTTTCTAGATCATCTAAAGAGATAGCATTCGCTGTATTTGATGCGTCGCCGAAAGATGTACTTGATGAGTCACCAAAAGATGTATTAAGCAACTCATCTGTAATCTGGATCAATTCTGCATTACTTGATTCGAGTGAATAAGAATAACTCTCCAGTGTCTTTTGCTGTTCGTCACTTATAAGCTTTTCTACTCTTTCTTCCTCAACTTCATAAGAAACCCCTATATCTGAATCACTCTTCTTTGCTGTACAACCGCCAAATGTAGTTAATATCATGACAGCTGACAGTATTATTGAAATATATCTTTTAAATTTAAATTTCATCTTTCTTACTCTTCCCCTTAAGTATAAATATTACAGCTATGGCTGAAATAAACATCATTATCACATATCCCCAAAGATTTACATCTCCCGTTTTAGGAGTATTCGATTGCTCCGGCGCTTTATCTGTATTATCGTCTGAAACATTACCATCAGATGCCTTGATATGGGCATCCTCTGTTACCGGTTCAACTTTATTTTCATTTTCAATATCAGGATTTTTTACCTCCGGATCTATATCTTCAGGAACGTCCGGATTCGCTTCATCTTTTTTTGTCACCTTGAATACTGCTGAAGAAGTAGCAACTACTTCATTCGCCTTACTCCATGATATTTTCAATATATATCCACCCTCATCAAGGTTTTCTGCTGCAAGTTCTGTTTCTATGATATTTATTTCATCTACTTCAACTGCCTGAATATTATCATAATAAACTTCCTTAATAAAATGATTCTCTGCATCATACAAAGCTATAGATACGTCTGCTTTCTGATCAAACACACCAGCCTCTGTTTCAGCTTTAATATTTACCATTTCATCTTCTTTATACTCTACCTTATCTGTTGAAATAAGAGTATCTAAATACCCCTCTCTAAGGTCCACTATTCTTTCTTCACTTACATTATCTTCATTATCTACTGCGTAAATATGAAGATAACTTCCTTCATTTCCTTCTGATAGATCAATATAGGTTGTCAGATTTCCATCTTCATCTGCAGGTGTGTAATTAACTATTCTTTCATTATTTGAATCATATTCGATGATGGATTTATCTTCTTTATCGCTATCATTTATCTTTATCACATATCCCTTTATTCCGGAAATTGCTTCTTCTGTCATGATATTGGATCTGATAGAATTATCATCTTTATCTACATTGGAAAGAGCCTCAATATAATACTGATACTTTGTTCCCTTATCATTTGATCTTATTTTTAGTCCCAATACATTATCCGTTGCAGATTTATATTCAACTTCCGGTATTTCTGGTGCTGCAAGATCATAGAAAGAGCTGTCTTTAGCTGTAGTCACCTGAGATGTTTGATGAAGATAAAATAAAGTATTAGCTAAAACCTTTCTTTCATCATCTGTAGCTCTTCCAGTACTATGCCCAGTCTGGATCATCGCAAAATTATTATTTGTTGCCAGATAGAAATTTGCATGCGCTCCAGTTTCTCTATCTATATAATCATATGAATTAATTGTCATCCATTCTGTGCCTTCCAAACTGCCGCCTACATACTGACCATATGAATGACATTGTGGAATAGAAAGT
>CAMKMR010000094.1 GCA_946413945.1 uncultured Lachnospiraceae bacterium
AAAAACTTATCATAATCTACGTCTTCGCCATTTTTATAACTATTGGAAACCGTTAGAACTCCTCCTGTTTTACCTCTTTTAACAAGCGTTACTTTTACAGTTCCTTCAGAATCACAATACTTTGTAGCATTATCTATCAGAATGGATATTAATTCATGAAGGCCTTTTTCGTCAGCATTACATCTTACTCCTTCAGCAATTTCCGACTCAAATTTCTTTGACTCCTGACTTGCGACAGTATTAAAATCCTGGCACACATCCTTTACTTCCTTAGTAAAATCAACATCTGTCAGTTTAACAGCATCTTTTTCCTGAAGTTTGGATAGGGTAACTAACTGGCCTATCAATTCAGTCAGTCTTGTAACCTGTTTACTTGTACTTTCCGTCCATTCATTTTTACCATCTAACATTTCGATCACTTCTGTATTAGCTTTTATAACAGCGAGTGGAGTCTTTAATTCATGACTGGCATTTGTAATAAACTGCTTTTGAGCTTCCATATTATTAATGATAGGAGCAATAGCTCTCTTAGCCAGTATTGATAAAACTATGAAGAAAAGAAGTAAGGCTGTAATACCTATATAAATGGAAAATTTCATAGTGACATAGACATTGCTTATCTGCCTTGTACAATCTACAAAAATTACAAGATAGCCATTTTTCAGTTTTTTTCTCATCACTCCATAATCATAATAACCTTTTTTTACTATTTCTTTTGAAAGTGGTGATTTTACAGCCAGCTTAGCATATACACCAGCTTCCATATCTGTGACTGCAGCTATATGGCTTGTATCAAGGCTTATAACATTTCCTTCTTTATCAGTAGTTGCAGAAAAATATCTAACTTCATATTTTCCTTCTTCTGATATGCTGTATTCTTTTGTAAATAAGAAAATCGACTGACTACGATTATTATTGTGGTCCAAAATGGCTTCTTCATTTTCATCAAAGGGAAGAACCCCTTCATTTTCAGCAATATAATTTAAGATTGCATAGACTTCCTTTTTTACATTTGCAAAGCTGATAATGTTGATGATTCCAAGCACAATAACAAGCACCACAAAAACAGATAAAGTGGCAACCAAAGTAAATTTTCTTTTTAACTTGTTTTCCATTGAAATACTTGTCATAGATTACTTATCCAAAATTCTTTATCTTTTTCACCCGCTATAGTAAAACTAGCATTAATAGCATCTAACTTACTTTTAAGATATGAAATATAGATCCAGACAACTCCCTTATCTTCTTCCTCATCGTTTTTCCAGATATGATCAAATATTTCCTCAGTAGTAAAACTTTTATCCGGATTTGTCATAAAGAGTTCCATAAGTTTTGCCTCTTTTTTAGCAAGACTAATGGTGTTGGTAGATTTCATTTCCTGAGCTTCAATATCCAGCATTACAGACCCAAACTCGATCTTTTTAGGAGTATATATGCCAGCCCTCCTTGTCATAGCACGGAGTCTTGCTAATAATTCCTCCATAGCAAATGGTTTTGTCATATAATCATCGGCTCCTGCATCAAGTCCGATAACTCTGTCATCTAATTCTGACTTTGCTGTAAGTAGGATAACCGGAGTATTAGATCCTCCTTTTCTTATTTCCTTTAAGACTTCTATTCCGTCTTTTTTAGGCATCATGATATCAAGGACCATGGCATCATAGGCGTTTTCCTTTGCAAAATTTAGAGCTTCTTCACCATCGAAAGCCTGATCAACATCATATTTACCTTTTATCTTAAGCACTGTTGCAACAGCTCTTGATAAGTCTTTTTCATCTTCTGCTAATAAAATTTTCAAGTCTATCAATCCCCTTGTTGTTTATAAAATATTACTCATGGCTTAATTCTGCTTAAACCTTTTTTCTTATTTATTCATCGGACTCTTTTATAAGTCCTCTGATAGTCTGCATCGAGACATCGCATGACGCAAGCTCGTCTGCACATCTCTTTAGTTCCTGTTCTATAAGTTTCTGATTATTTACATCTTTCTTATATCTCATTTTATGTTCGAGACTAGCCCAGGAATCCATTGCTATAGTCCTTAACTGAATCTCAACAAAGAAATAACCAGGACAATTGCCGTCTGGATCTTTATAAGGCGCCTTGCATCTTAAGATCATATGATAACTTCTGTATCCGTTATCCTTTGCTTTCCTTATATAGTCCTTTTCTTCAATTATCTGGCAATCTTCAAATCTTCTAATTCTTTTTATTATTTCATAGATATCTTCTCTAAATGAAGTTACTATCCTTATTCCTACCGCGTCATGTAACTCATGAACTGCAGAATAAGTTGTAACAGGAAGCCCTTTTCTCTCACACTTCTCTCTCATGCTGTCTTCTTCTTTCAGTCTTGAGATAAGATGTTCATAAAGATGCTCTCCTTCTTTGCTATATTCTTCCTCCTCCATCTTTTCAAACTTTTTATTTAATTTATCCATCACATATTCAAGTGCTTCTTTATATTCCCCATATATAGAGTCAGTCATATTAATCACCCTTCCTCCTGGCTAAATAGATTAATTCTCTTTTAAATAACCCCGGCTATAATTTTATTATACTCCAAATTTATGTAAATCTGCTATAAATCCTACTCAATTTTTCTTAAATCTTTCTTAAAAATGCCTCTGTTTAATACCCCATACCATTTAATAAATACAAATCAAAACTGCTTCAAAAAAATATGTTTCATAATATAAAATGCTTTAATTAATAAATCTGCTTCATGTTTTAATATTAAAATCTTTCCCAAATATTAAAAGCTGGAGAATCATTAACAGCTTCTCCAGCTTTTTATACTTTATTATTTATCAGAATCCTTTACATCCTTACTGTCATCAAGAGCAAGGGCAGGTAATATCTCATCCAGTGCCTTCTTAAGTATTCCATTAAAGTTTTCATATTCTTCCTTTGACAACTTTTCCTTAAGCCTCTGCTCAACTATATCCATATACTTTTCATTAATGTTCCAGTATTTATAATACTTTGCTGTAACCTCAAGTATAAATTCTCTTTTATCAGTGCCTGACTGTCTTTTTTTAAGATATCCCTTTTTAATAAGGGAATTAACCTTATAAGTGGCATTAGGTGAAGAAATACCAATAAAATTAGCAAATTCATTAATTGTAGGCTTACCCAGAGCACCTATTATTTCAATACAATAGGCCTCTGTAGTAGTAAGAGAAAGCTCTCTGGTCTGAATCCTCCTGAAAACATCTCTATAATAAAGTATTCTTAATTTGGAATAAACTTCTGAAAGAAGATTTTTTTCCATTCCTATTCTCCTATAGCAAATGATATTTCTGCCTGGCAGGCTACTTTGCCATCAACAGTTGCTACTGCAGTACCAAAGCCTACAGGTCCTTTACGCTTTGTGATCTCACATCTTAAATGGAGAACGTCTCCTGGCTTAACCTGTTTCTTAAAACGTGCATTCTTGATACCACCAAAGAATGCAACCTTGCCTTTGTTTTCTTCCTCTGAAAGGATTGCTACAGCACCGGTCTGTGCAAGAGCTTCAACAATAAGTACTCCCGGCATTACAGCAAGCCCTGGGAAATGTCCCTGGAAGAAAGGCTCATTTATAGTTACACATTTGATTCCTTCTGCCCATACACCTGGTTCAAAGTCAGTGATCTTATCCACTAACTGCATTGGATATCTGTGAGGAAGGATCTTCTGGATCTCATTTGCACCAAGTTCCATCTTACTGTCCCTCCCACTTCTTAAATAATGTACAAGCGTTATGTCCGCCAAATCCAAGTGAGTTAGAAGCTGCATACTTAATGTCTACATTTCTTCCTTCATTTGGAACGATATCAAGATCACACTCAGGATCAGGATTTTTATAGTTAATTGTTGCAGGAACAAATGAATCCTGGAGTGCTTTTGTTGTGATGATAGCTTCAACTGCACCAGAAGCACCAAGAAGATGTCCTGTCATTGACTTTGTTGAACTTACCATCATTTCTTTTGCATGATCACCAAATGCGATCTTAATTGCAGCTGTTTCACCAGCATCATTAAGATGAGTTGATGTTCCATGAGCATTGATATAATCAACCTTATCAGGTGTGATACCAGCATCCTTAACTGCCTCGGTCATGCAGTTTGCAGCTCCCATACCTGTTGGATCCGGAGCTGTGATATGATGTGCATCACATGTTGCACCATAACCTACGATCTCGCCGTAGATCTTAGCACCACGTGCCTTGGCATGCTCTAACTCTTCAAGGATAAGGATACCTGCTCCTTCACCCATAACAAAACCAGCTCTATCAGCATCAAATGGGATTGAAGCTCTCTCTTTATCATTTGATAAGTTAAGAGCCTTCATAACTGTAAATCCGCCGATACCCATATCACAGATACAAGCCTCAGCACCACCAGCCATCATCACATCTGAATAACCGTCTCTGATGTTACGGAATGACTCACCGATAGCATTGTTACCACTGGCACAAGCTGTTACTATACTTTCGCATACTCCCTTAAAACCAGTCTCAATAGCGATCTGTCCAGCTGCCATATTTGAGATTGACATTGGGATAAAGAAAGGAGAAATCTTCTCAAATCCCTTCTCTAAACCTCTTGAGTGCTCAGACTCGATTGTCTGAAGTCCACCGATACCACTTGAAATTATTGTTCCACAACGATAAGGATCTTCCTTAGTCATATCAAGACCTGAATCCTTAAATGCCTGTCTTGCTGCGATCGTTGCGAACTGTGTATATCTGTCCATCTTACGAGCTTCCTTCTTATCAAGGAATTTCTCTGGCTCATAATCCTTAACTTCACCGGCAATCTTTAATTTGAAATTTGTTGTATCAACTGACTTTATCTCATCAATACCACAAACGCCTGCTTTAATATTCTTCCATGTTTCTTCTACATCATATCCAAGAGGATTGATAGTACCCATTCCTGTAATAACTACTCTTCTTTTCATGGTTATCCCTTTCGTTTATATGATACAAACCGCTCCCTAAAAGAAAGACAGCTTATACTTTACTTCTTAATTCTTGGCATATAATTCTTTTAATTCATACCACCTGATACTTCAAGCACCTGACCTGTAACATAAGACGCTTCATCTGATGCAAGAAATGCTACTGCGTTTGCAATGTCTTCCGGAGTTCCAAGACGTCCAAGAGCGATAGTGCTCTTTAACTTTTTCTTTACATCCTCAGGAAGAACTGCTGTCATATCTGTATCGATAAAACCAGGAGCAACTGCATTACATGTAACGCCACGGCTTCCAAGTTCCTTTGCATATGACTTTGTCATTCCGATAACACCAGCCTTAGACGCTGAATAATTAACCTGACCCGCATTTCCATAAACACCAACTACTGAGCTGATATTTACGATACGACCGTAACGTTGCTTCATCATTGGCTTTGTTACAGCCTTCATCATGTAAAATGTACCACGAAGGTTTGTATCGATAACTGCATCAAATTCCTCATCCTTCATACGGAGCATGATATTATCTCTTGTGATACCTGCATTGTTAACAAGGATATCAACTCTGCCATTTATCTTCATGGCTTCATCAATAAGTGCAGCCCCTGATGCAGGATCAGCAATATCCGCCTTAACAGCTGCTGCTTCCACACCAAATTCCTTACATTTTGCTACCGTTTCATCAGCAGCTGTTGAACTGTTTGCATAGCAAGTAACAACATTTGCTCCAAGGCTTGCAAGTTTTATACAGATTGCTCTACCAATACCACGGCTTCCACCAGTTACTACTGCTGTCTTTCCCTTTAAATCCATTATTTTCTCCTATCACTATATTTAATGCTTTATATTAGCCAATATCCCAAAGCCTTCTTTATCGCATCTAATCTTGCTGCCAAGAATTATTTTAATTTCATAACAAGTTCTGCGATATCTTCTGCCTTTTCAAAATTATAGCAAGGCACATCTGTTGTCTTTTGAACGAACTTTGAAAGAGTCTTTCCTGGTCCGATCTCTACAAATGCCTCTACTCCTGCCTCTACCATATAATTAATAGTATCTTCAAAGAGAACGCTGCTCTGAACTTGTCTTTCTAATAAAGCAGGGATATCTTCCTCTGCATTTTTCTCTCTTCCGATAGCATTAAAGATAACTGGAAGAGCCATCTCGCCGAAATTTTCTGATGCAAATCTTTCGCGAAGCTTATCTCCAGCCGGCTTCATAAGTGAAGTATGGAAAGGTCCGCTTACCTTAACCGGAAGTACGCGCTTTGCACCAAGTTCCTTCATTACTTCTGCTGCTCTATCAACTGCCTTTGCATCACCTGATACTGTGATCTGTCCAGGGCAGTTAAAGTTAGCTGGTTCTGCAATATTAAATTCTTCACCAGCGAGTTCTTCTTTAACCTTAGCACAGCCTTCTCTAACCTTATCTGCTGCAAGTCCAAGAACTGCGATCATCTTGCAGTCTCTTCCTAAAACAGCATTCTGCATTGACTCACCTCTGAATCTTACAAGGCTGATAACCTGGTCATCTCCGAAAACACCAGCTGCATTAAGAGCTGAATATTCTCCAAGAGAAAGACCTGCTGCCATATCCGGCCTTATTCCATTTTCAGCCAGAACCTTTGTAGCTCCAACTGCAAATGCTACCATACATGGCTGTGTATACTGAGTTTCATTTAACTTCTCATCCGGTCCGTCAAAACAGATTGACTTAACGTCAAAACCTACATTTTCTGAAGCCTGATCCATAACAGCCTTAAATGTAGGATATGTATCATAAAGGTCTTTACCCATACCTACATACTGGGCACCCTGACCTGCATATAAAAATCCAATCTTCATTTTTTATTTCCTTTTTTATCTTAGAGCACACGTCTGAACTCCAGTCAGACGTGTGCTC
>CAMKMR010000095.1 GCA_946413945.1 uncultured Lachnospiraceae bacterium
TAAGCTAGATAATCGTCCCTGTCTTTCTTTGCTTTACCTGAACGTTTTCTCTGTATAAAATTGTTTAACTTAATACAAACATAGAAAACAAATATGATAACTACAATAACAGCAATCCAATAAATTGCAGCTAAAAGAAGTTCTTCAAGACCTCTTGTATTTGTTAAATTATCAATATTATCCTTAAGTCCATCCATGCCTATAACCCCCAGACCACTTAATTATCTGTATTATCTAACTGGTCTTCTTTAATTTCATTACCATTATCATCTGTAACTGCATCTCTTACCTTTGCGATACTTGCAACAACAACTTCATTTGCAACATCCACATTAATAAGTTTAACACCAGATGCTACTCTTCCATATGTTGAAATATCTGAACACTTGATCCTAATTATGATTCCCTGGTTTGTGATCATCATGATCTCATGATCATCATTAACACACTTAACACCTATTACATTTCCAGTCTTTCCTGTGATCTTATAGCACTTTACGCCTTTACCACCACGCTTCTGAACTGTAAATTCATCAATATCAGTTCTCTTACCAAGTCCATTTTCAGATACGATAAGGAGTGACTTACCCTGAGTATTCATCTGCATTCCGACAACTTCATCGCCAGCTGAAAGATTCATACCTCTGACACCCATTGAAGAACGTCCTGTTCCTCTTACATCAGTATCCTTAAATCTTATGCACATACCAAGCTTAGATACCATGAAAATGTCTCTAGTATCATCAGTTGTCTTAACTTCGATAAGTTCATCATCATCCTTAAGAGTCATTGCTATGATACCATTTTTACGGATATTTTCATATTCTGTCTCCGCAGTTTTCTTGATCATACCATGTTTAGTTACCATTATAAGATATTTCTTATCACTATATTCCCTGATAGGGATAATAGCTGTAACCTTCTCATCACCATCAAGCTGAAGAAGATTTACAATAGCAACACCTCTCGCAGTACGTCCAGCTTCAGGGATCTGATATGTACGAAGTCTGTAAACACGTCCCTTGTTAGTAAAGAACATGATGTAATGAAGAGTTGTCGTCATAAGAAGATCTTCAATATAATCATCTTCTATAGTCTGCATACCCTTGATTCCCTTACCACCTCTGTTCTGAGCATGGAAATTAGACTCTGTCATACGCTTGATATAACCAAGATGTGTCATAGCGATTACAGTATTTTCAACCTTGATAAGATCTTCATCTGCAATCTCACCAACAGCAGCACCAATCCTTGTTCTTCTTTCATCACTATATTTAAGAGAAATAACCTGAATCTCTTCTCTGATAACAGAAAGAAGCTTCTTTGGATCTGCAAGTATTGCCTTAAATTCAGCAATCTTTTCCATTAATTCTTTATATTCAGCTTCCAACTTCTCTCTTTCGAGACCTGTAAGAGCCTTCAGTCTCATGTCTACAATAGCCTGAGCCTGAACATCTGTAAGTCCGAATCTCTCCATAAGAGCAGTTTTAGCCTCGGTAACATTTTTAGAACCTCTGATGATCTTAATAACTTCATCGATATTATCGATAGCAATAAGCAAGCCCTCTAAGATATGAGCTCTCTTTTCTGCCTGATTAAGGTCATATTTAGTTCTTCTGGTTACAACATCTTCCTGGTGCTTAATATAATATTTAAGCATATCAAGAAGATTAAGAACCTTAGGCTGTCCCTTTACAAGAGCAAGCATATTAACGCCAAATGTATCTTCCAACTGAGTATGCTTATAAAGATTATTAAGTATTACATTTGCGTTTGCATCACGGCGGAGTTCGATAACAACTCTCATACCTTCACGAGATGACTCATCGCGAAGATCTGTAATACCATCAACTCTCTTATTCTTAACAAGATCAGCAATCTTCTGGATAAGCATAGCCTTATTTACCATATAAGGAAGCTCAGTGATAACAATTCTCTGCTTACCATTTGCCATTGGTTCAATATCTGAGATGGCTCTTACTCTTATCTTTCCTCTACCAGTACGATATGCTTCTTCAATTCCTGCCTTACCAAGAATTTCAGCACCTGTAGGGAAATCTGGACCCTTAACAATCTTAAGGATCTCATCTATTTCTGTTTCTCTGTCCTCATTTATCCTGTTATCAATGATCTTAACAGTTGCATCTACAACCTCTTTTAAGTTATGAGGAGGTATATTTGTAGCCATACCAACAGCAATACCTGAAGCACCATTTACTAAAAGATTAGGATATCTTGAAGGAAGAACAGTTGGTTCTTTTTCTGTTTCATCAAAGTTAGGTATAAAATCTACTGTATCTTTATTTATATCCGCAAGCATTTCCATAGAAATCTTTGTAAGTCTTGCTTCTGTATATCGCATGGCAGCAGCGCCATCTCCATCCACAGAACCAAAGTTTCCATGTCCATCAACAAGCGGATATCTTGTATTCCATTCCTGAGCAAGCTTTACTAAAGCTTCATAAATTGAGCTATCACCATGTGGATGATATTTACCCATTGTATCACCAACGATACGGGCACATTTACGATGTGGCTTATCCGGACCGTTATTAAGCTCTATCATAGAGAAAAGTATTCTTCTCTGAACTGGCTTAAGACCATCTCTTACATCTGGAAGAGCACGGGCTGAGATAACACTCATAGCATAATCTATGTAATCCTGCTCCATAGTCTTTTTTAAGTCTACTTCACGGACACTATCAAAAATCTTATCGTCGTCCATTTTATCTCCTCCTATACGTCAAGATTCTTAACGAACTTAGCGTTTTCTTCAATGAATTTTTTACGTGGTTCAACCTTATCTCCCATAAGTACATTGAAAGTAAGATCAACTTCTGATTCATCTTCATCATCAATAGCAACGCGAAGAAGCACTCTCTTCTCAGGATCCATAGTTGTATCCCAAAGCTGTTCTGCATCCATTTCACCAAGACCTTTATAACGCTGAACTTTATTATTCTGATCACGTCCAACTTCATCTATAATCTTAGCAAGTTCTTCATCGCTATATGCATACCAGATTTTCTTATTCTTCTCTAATCTGAAAAGTGGTGGCTGAGCAAGATATACATGTCCCTGTCTTATAAGTTCAGGCATAAATCTATAGAAGAATGTAAGAAGAAGAGTTGCAATATGAGCACCATCTACGTCGGCATCTGTCATAATGATTATCTTATCATATCTTAATTTTGAAATATCAAAATTATCATGTATACCTGTACCAAAAGCAGTGATCATAGCCTTAATCTCGGCATTCTCTAAAATATGATCAAGTCTAGCCTTTTCAACATTTAAAATCTTACCACGAAGTGGAAGGATAGCCTGAGTAGCTCTGTTTCTGGCAGTCTTTGCTGATCCACCAGCGGAATCTCCCTCGACTATGTAAATCTCACAATTCTTAGGATCCTTATCTGAACAATCTGCGAGCTTACCAGGAAGAGCAAGACTTTCTGAAAGAGTAGTCTTTCTTGCTACGTCTCTTGCCTTTCTTGCAGCAATTCTTGCACGCTGAGCAAGAAGAGCCTTATCAATAATTGTCTTTGCAACAGCTGGATTCTGTTCAAGGAACCATACCATCTGTTCTCCCATTACAGATTCAACAGCAGTTCTTGCAATAGCATTTCCTAATTTCTGCTTAGTCTGACCTTCAAACTGAGGATTTTCAATCTTAACAGAAATGATTGCAGTAAGACCTTCACGAAGATCTTCACCAGATAAGTTATCATCCTTATCTTTTAAAATTTTATTATTTCTTGCATAGTCATTAAATACCTTTGTAAGTGCAGATCTAAAACCTGTAAGATGCATACCACCTTCAGGAGTAATGATATTATTTACAAAGCTATAAACTGTCTCATTATATGAATCATTATGCTGAAGAGCTACTTCAACATATACATTATCCTTACTTCCTTCAGCATATATGATCTTATCATAAAGAGAATTCTTACTCTTATTAAGATAAGCAACAAATTCCTTGATACCACCTTCATAATGGAAAGTCTCAGATTTAATATTTCCCTCATCGTCTTTTCTTAAATCTGTAAGTGATATCTTAAGATTCTTTGTAAGGAAAGCTGTCTCACGAAGACGAACTCTTAAAGTATTATAATCATAGATAACATCATCAAATATTGTTTCATCAGGTTTAAATGTTACCTTGGTTCCAGTCTTATCTGTCTTACCTACAACCTTAAGGTCATAACAAACTTTACCCTTTTCATAACGCTGTTTATAAATCTTTCCATCTCTTGAAACTTCAACTTCAAGCCAATTTGAAAGAGCATTAACAACTGATGAACCTACGCCGTGGAGACCACCTGAAACTTTATATCCTCCACCACCAAATTTTCCTCCGGCATGAAGAACGGTAAATACAACTTCAACAGCAGGACGCTTAGCTTTTGACTGTATACCAACAGGAATACCACGTCCATTATCAATTACTGTTATAGAATTGTCTTCATTTATGAATACCTGAATCTCTGAGCAGTAACCGGCAAGTGCTTCATCTACTGAATTATCTACGATTTCATAAACAAGATGATGAAGACCACGAGAAGATGTACTTCCAATGTACATACCCGGTCTCTTACGAACTGCTTCGAGTCCTTCCAGAATCTGTATCTGGTCGGCTCCATAGTTTTCATTCTCTGACATTTTTTTCCTCCTAAACTACTGTTCCTTTTTCAACCCTATATATTTTGTCCATAGTTATACGCTCTTTTATAAAATCATCATAACCTGTACATGTAATAATAGTCTGAATATTTTTTATCTCATCAAGAAGAGCATCTCTTCTTCTTGAATCAAGTTCTGACATTACATCATCCAGTAAAAGCACTGGATCATCCTGAATAATTTTCTTAACTAATTCTATCTCTGCCAGCTTTAGTGATAAAGCAGCAGTGCGCTGCTGTCCCTGAGATCCATAAGTTCTTACATCAATATCATTGATATATAAAGCAATATCATCTCTGTGAGGTCCAACATTTGTAATGCCATTTCTTAGATCAATATTTCTTTTTTCTGCTAAATCCCTCTCAAATCTTTCCTCATCAGTACTCAATTCATAAGAAAGAATTATATCTTCTCTATTTCCCGTTATATCTCTATGAATATCTCTGATTATCTCATTCAACATATCGATAAAATTTCTTCTTTCCCTTATTATCCTAGATCCAAATTTTATCAACTGCATATCCCAGATATCCAAAGTATTCATAAGGGCTGGATTATTATTAATATCTTTAAGAAGAATATTTCTCTGTGCAAGCACCTTATTGTACTCTGATAGATCACTATAATAAATTCTGCTTAACTGACAGATCTCCATATCCATAAATCTTCTTCTCTCGGAAGGACCATTTTTAATAATTGAAAGATCCTCTGGTGAAAAAAAGATAATATTGATAAGCCCAAAAAGTTCCGAGGAACGTCTGATTGAAATACCATCTATACTTACAATCTTAGACTTTCCCTTTCTTAAATGCATATCAATCTTATGATCGATATCATGTTTTTTCACATTAAGCCTGATATGAGCTTCATCATTATCAAACATGATAAGCTCTTTATCCTTAGCCATTCTATGAGACTTTGTAGTTGAAGCAACATAAATTGCCTCAAGAACATTAGTTTTACCCTGAGCATTATCTCCATAAAGGATATTTATATTCTTACTAAAATCAATATCCAGAAATTCATAGTTTCTATAATTTTTTAAAGAAAGTGAAGTTACATACATAATTATTTTACGATCACATCTTCGCCGTTATAGGAAAATGTATCGTTGCTGTAAAGCTTCCTTCCTCTTCTTAAGTCTACTTCTCCATTTACTGTTACCTTACCATCAAGGATAACATTTTTTGCATCGATACCAGAACTTACAAGACCTGCTAACTTAAGAGCCTGACCAAGTTTTATAAATTCATCCTTAATTACTATTTCTTTCATATTCCCACAGCTTTCTTTAATATGCTGCTACATTAATGTTGATAGGAAGAATGATATAAATATAATTTTCCTCACTATCCTTTATGAAGCATGGACTCTTTGAATCATTAAGATAAATATCAATTTCTTCATCATCAATAACACGAAGAGCATCCATTAAGAATCTTGGATTAAATCCAATGATGATCTCCCCGCCATCTTTCTTAATCTCAACTTCTTCATTAAGCGAACCCATATTAGTATCAAGTCTTACATACATATTATTGTCATTCTTAACACTTACAATAATAGGCTTCTTATCTGTTTCCTGAATAAGAAGAGTAGCTCTATCGATACATCCCATGAATTCTTTTCTATTTACAGTAACCTTAAGGTCATTATTAATAGACATCATCTGAGAAATTCTAAAATACTCACCTTCAATAAGTCTTGTTACAACTCTAGTATTACCAAATTCAAATAACATATGGTTTAAAGAGAAATAAATTGACACTTCGTCTTCAGCATTACCATTAATGATCTTACTAAGCTCAATAAGAGATTTACCAGGAACGACAACCTTCATATCAGGATTATCACCCTTAAGAGAGATTTTTCTTCTTGAGATTCTATGACCATCAAGTGAAACTACAATAAGCTCATTATCTTTAACTTCAAATGATTCACCAGTCATAAGCTTTGTATTTTCATTATCTGAAATTGAAAAAATAGTCTGTCTAATAATTTCACGAAGCGAAAATTCTGAGATAGTAATACTCTTTTCCTTCTCAATCTGAGGTAAATAAGAAAAATCATCACCTGCATGATAAGGAATAGTAAATTTAGACTTTTCACAAACAATTTTTGCCTTATAGTCATTATCAGTTTCAAT
>CAMKMR010000096.1 GCA_946413945.1 uncultured Lachnospiraceae bacterium
ATCTTGATAACTTCATCACCTGCAAGATGGCCGTAAGTATCATTTATCGATTTGAATTTATCTATATCCAATAAAGAAACACAAAGACTTGAATCAGAATCCTTAACTTCTTTCAGGATATTTTTATAAGTCTCATTAAAATATGATCTGTTATAGATCTGAGTAAGTCCATCCTTTCTTGCCATATCTTCCATAGCAAGGAAGAGTCTGTCTGATCTAAGAGCAGTAGTAAAATCCATAAGCGAGGATTCATAAAATGAATAACCCGACTCAAAGAAATCATACTTTCCAGAGGCAACTACAAGCACGCCATAAAAATGCTCATTTTCATATGCTGGAAATGCCACTGCGTTACAAACAACTTTTCCCTTAAAGAAATTATGTAAAACTTCCATATTTTTACATATGACAATCGGTTCCGCTGATTTTTGTTCTCGTACTTTCATAAATATATCCTCAAATGCTCCTTCAAGGATATTCTTATATTTTTCATCGTCCAAGCTAAGGATATCAACATAAGGCTTTTTATTATTGAATACACCTTTATTAATGTAGATCCCACACATAGCAGTTTTCTTTACTTTCATAATGTTTTCCAACATTATCCTGCAGTTAGATTTAACATCAAAACTCGAAGCAAATCCTTTCATGACTTCAATAAGGGAACGTACTTCATTATTCATATTTTCAAGATCCGCATTTGCTTTCATAAGATTGATCTTCTGAAAATTGATCTCGCTGTTAACATTTTTAACTTTATCCTGGAAAACGATAAGCTTCTTATTATCCTCATCAAGAGTTATCTTTTCATAGAATAACTCTGTTGCTTTCCTATCCATTTCCATATAGCTTTCATTAAAAAGATAGAAAACATAATAAATGATAACAATACATACGAGACATAAAGACAGATCACTTATTATCCATGAACGATTACCTGAAATAAAGAAAATCCCAGAAATCTCTGCAATAAGTATCAAAAGATAGATTATACGTCTGAATAAAATATTATAATGATCATAAATATTGTTAAATATGGTATCTTCTGCAATAAGAACAACTACAAAAAGTAAATATGGGAAGAATAAGATTTCCTTTCCTCCAGGGACAAATGCCCCTGCAGCAAGGATAAGCATCTCTCCGCATATTTTAACACTAGGATTTCTCTTTCTACCTACCCTGAATAAATATACAAATATTTCATTATTTATACCACATATCAAAGTCGCCAATAAATAATAAACTATTGGCCAATAAGAACCTAACGCATTAGAAGCATGAAGAAAGATCACATATATCATCATGCATATATATATAATTCTGTGAAAGAGAGCTGATCGAATAATAAGTTCCCTGATAAATGCTTCTGACATATATTATACCCCAACAATAAAAAGACTTTTAGCTAAAATAATATTAACATAACACCTTTTTAGCATCAATATTTATGTAGAATATTACCGATTTTGTTTACTAAATCTTCACATTTCCCATCATTTTCAATAACCCTGTCAGAACCCTTATAATAAAAATCCGAAGCAGGCTGATTTTCTAAAATACTCTTGCACTTTTCATAAGAATATCCCCTGCTGGACATAAGTCTCTCTATCCTTATCTCATGAGGGACATGTATAAACCATATTTCATCACATATATCTTTATATCCATCCTGGATAAGGAGCGCAGCTTCTATAACAAAAAGCTCAGTATCATTTTTTCTTTCTTCCTCAATAAGATCAAGTATCTTTACTTTAACTGCAGGATGAACTATCTTATTTAACTTTATTAAAAGACCAGGATCATTAAAGATTGCTGTCGCAACCTTTTTATGGTCTATTTCTTCATCCTTATCTAATATTTCTTTACCAAAGAGATCAACATATTCAAAGTATAAAGGCTCTCCTTTTTTCATAAGAACATGGACCAGTTTATCCGCTTCATAAACTGAAGCAGAAAACTCATCCTTAAGGATAGAAAGAACCACACTTTTGCCTGAACCTACCCCTCCGGTAATACCGATTATCTTCATATAAATCTCCAGTATCTTTATTTAACATCAAACAGATTATTACCAACATGCATATCTGCATAAATAGCTACCCTAAGGCTCACTGCATGTTCCATCTCATCTACTAAGATCTTACTGGCAATATCCTTTTCTTCAATCGGAGCTTCAATAAGAAGTTCGTCGTGGATCTGAAGTATAAGTTTAGATTTAAGACCCATTTCACTTAATTTACGACTTACATTTATCATTGCGATCTTCATGATATCTGCAGCGGTACCCTGAATAGGTGAATTCATGGCTACTCTTTCTCCGAAACTTCTCTGCATAAAATTTGAAGACTTAAGTTCCGGGATAGGTCTTATCCTGTTAAACAAAGTTTTTACATAGCCTTTTTCTTTTGCATCTTCAACAGTCTTATCAAGAAAACTCTTAACTTTCTGATATGACAAAAAGTATTTATCTATATATTCCTGAGCCTCTTTTCTTCCGATATCCAGATCCTGTCCAAGCCCAAAAGAAGAAATACCATAAATGATACCAAAATTTACAGCTTTAGCCTTTCTTCTAAGATCTGAAGTCACTTCATCAAGTGGAACATTAAATACTCTTGAAGCTGTTATTGCATGGATATCCTTTGACTCATAAAACGCGTTTATAAGATTCTCATCTTCTGACATAGCAGCCATTATCCTAAGCTCGATCTGAGAATAGTCGGCATCGATAAATACACATCCATCCTTTGGTATAAAGGCTTTTCTTATCTCTCGTCCTAACTCGCTTCTCATAGGGATATTCTGCAGGTTTGGCTCTGTTGAACTGATACGGCCTGTAGCAGTTACAGTCTGCTGGAATTTACTATGTATCCTGTTATCAGACTTTATCTCTTGGATAAGCCCATCCACATAAGTAGACTTAAGCTTGCTAAGCTGTCTAAATTCTAAGATATCTTTAATTATCGGATGCTGATCCTTTATCTTTTCTAGAACTTCTACACTGGTAGAATAACCGCTCTTAGTCTTCTTACCAGCCTGAAGGCCTAACTTTTCAAAAAGGATAACTCCAAGCTGTTTTGTAGAATTGATATTAAATTTTTCACCTGCATATTCAGTGATACTTACTGTAAGCTCATCTATCCTCTTGCTAAGTCTCGCGCCGTAATCTTCTAATTCTTTCTTAGATACAGCAATTCCTTCTTTTTCCATATCATGAAGGATAAAAGTAAGAGGATGTTCCATATCACTGTAAAGCTTATACATATCAAGCTCATTTAACTTTTCTTTGATAATATCAGCGCATTTTTCAGCAGTATATGCATTATATGCAAGATAAGTCTTAAAACTCTCATCCTGAAAAGAAAAAATATTTATATCAAGTTTTCCGATAAGATCCTTTTCATCCTTTAACATAAGAGAAAGATAATTCTGGGCCAGATATGTATAATCATAACTGCCTTTTAAAGGATCGATAAGATAAGCTCCAAGAGCACAGTCAAATGTATCGTCCTCTTCTCTTATATCGAGCTTATCGATAAAGTCTTTAATTGAAATTAGCGAAAGACTTACGTTTTTATCTGCCAGTTCTCTATAAATCTTTCTAATCTCATACTCGCCTATGTTATCTGTAAGATATATCTTTCCTGCAATTGAAAATGCAAGGCCTAAGATATCATCCTCACTTTTAACCGGAAATATTCCCGCTTTTTTATTCTTTACGCAGGCTGCTACGATCTCTTTACTTGAAGCCATTACAATTTCCGGCTCAAAACCAGTCCCCATAGACTTATCATCAAATCTTTTTAAGATCGAACGAAGTTCTAATTCTGTAAATAGTTTAAATGCCTCTTCCCCCTGCAATTCATCAAGGCTTACCTTACTATCCTTTACATCAAAGCCAAGTTCACAGTCAAGTTTTATTCTGGAAAGGTCTCTTGAAAAGATAGCAATTTCTCTATTATCATAAAGCTTTTGACCTGTTTTAGCAGGCCTTATAGCTTCATAATTTTCGATAGCATTTTCTATAGTATGGAATTCTTTAATTATCTTTTCAGCAGTCTTAGGACCAAATCCCTGTACACCCGGGATATTATCAGACTGATCTCCCATAAGCCCCTTCATCTCAATAAATTCAGTAGGATTAACTCCGTAAGTATCTATTACATCCTTTTCATAATAATTCTCAACAAGAGTCTGTCCTGCCTTTGTCTTTGGAATTCTTATAAGGATCCTGTCAGTTGCTAACTGAAGCAGATCTCTGTCTCCGGAAAGAACAGTTACATCCATATCAGAAGCGACAGCATATCTTGAAGCTGATCCAATAAGGTCATCCGCTTCAAAACCAGCTTTTTCCATAGTCTTTATATGCATTGCATGAAGAATATCCTTAATAACAGGGAACTGTTCCTTTAATTCTTCCGGCATAGGATTTCTTTTTCCCTTATATTCCGCATATATCTTATGTCTGAATGTTGGCTCGTGAAGATCAAATGCAACTATTATATGATCAGGCTTTTCTTCATCATAGACTTTAAAGAAAATATTTAAAAAGCCAAGGATCGCATTCGTGTGAAAGCCCTCAGAATTTGTAAGAGTTGGAGGAAGTGCAAAGAATCCTCTGTTCATTATACTGTTTCCGTCAATTAAAAGTAATTTTGCCATTTAATATATCTCCACCTATAGAAAGAATTTTTTTATTAACATCAGCTAACTCATTATAACCTTTGATCTTTTTATAC
Source organism: uncultured Lachnospiraceae bacterium (assembly GCA_946413945.1). Classification (GTDB taxonomy): domain Bacteria; phylum Bacillota; class Clostridia; order Lachnospirales; family Lachnospiraceae; genus Eubacterium_Q. The sequence continues at coordinate 4,740 of CAMKMR010000096.1, forward strand.
ATACGTTCAATATCAGGGGAAACAACATTTTCCTCCTTTGTTGTAAGGACCGTAAGCTTATCTTTACTGATACTAAGTATGTCATTATCAATTAACAGTCCTTCATAAAGGTTATTTGCAAAGTAATCTTCTCCCTGAGAATAAAGTTTTGTATCCTGCTCAAATTTATAAACTCTGGTAATGCATTTAGCATAAAAGAGTCCCATAAATATCATTAAAAGCAACACGATAAATGAATATGCTGAGAATTTAGCCCCTCTTCTTCCTTTAACCTTAGAAAGCAGATGGCTAAGATCAGCTTCAAGATCCTTATTGAAATCTGTAGAAATTTTCTTATTATCACTAAGCTGCCTCATACCCACGATAAGAGTATAATAAGTCTCTAATTCATCGTGACATTTAGGACAGTTCTTCATATGAAGAACAAAATCTTCCTGTTTATCTTCAGGAATCTTCCCTTCTATAAAAGGCATTATATAAGATTGTGCTTCAAGATGATCCATAACTTAAGCCCTTCTTTTTTAGACTTTTGGCATTCAATAAACTATATTCTACTTACAAACTAATCCAATTAATTTTTTTAAAGCAATTCTATTATAACTAAATCTAGATTTAACTATATATCATCTAGACATACATTAGACAGTATACCATAAATAGCAAAAAAAAGGACCCCCAACATTAGATCATTATATAAGTTTTGGGTGTGGGGGTGGGGTTTTGAATAAACTTATATAATTTAACGATCTAAATACGTTGGGGGTCGGCACTAAAAATATATCAAAAAGGGAGGGGATAGCTTTGTTACAATGAGAAGTATAGCATATTAAAATCTTAAGGTTATAAATATCCCTTTAAAATATTATTAATTATTTATTAATACAGTTTCCTATGTCGACTTAAAAATCCGGGCAGTATTATCATTATCTATTAGAAAAAGTGCGCCGCAAGGCGATCGAGTAGGAGGCTAACCATTAGTTGATTAGCCGTCCTCTCGCACCCATTAGAAACGTGCGCCGCAAGGCGCACCATAAAAAAGAACCCGCAAGTAACTTACGGGTTCTTTATCATATAATATAATTATCAAAGATTAGTTATTGATAAGCTTATCTTCTGAAGACCAGCTGTAAAGAGATCTGATCTGCTTACCAACTTCTTCTGACTGGTGCTCAGCAGCCATCTTTCTCATAGCCTGGAAATGGATCTTACCATTCTTCATATCCTGCATAAATTCTGAAGCAAATGTACCATCCTGGATATCTGAAAGAACCTTCTTCATAGCCTTCTTTGTTTCATCTGTAACAACCTTTGGTCCTGTAATGTAATCACCGTACTCAGCTGTATTAGAGATTGAATATCTCATTCCTGCAAAACCTGACTGATAGATAAGGTCAACGATAAGCTTCATCTCGTGTACGCACTCGAAGTATGCGTTTCTCGGATCATAACCGGCCTCAACAAGAGTCTCAAAACCAGCCTGCATAAGTGCGCTTACGCCACCGCAGAGAACTGCCTGCTCACCGAAAAGGTCTGTCTCGGTCTCTACTCTGAATGTTGTCTCAAGGATACCTGCGCGTGATCCGCCGATGCCTGCGCCGTATGCAAGAGCCTTCTCAAGAGCCTTGCCGCTTGCATCCTGCTGAACAGCTACGAGGCAGGGAGTTCCCTTGCCTGCCTGATACTCGGAACGTACTGTATGTCCGGGTGCCTTAGGTGCGATCATTGTTACATCTACATCTGCAGGAGGCTTGATAAGGCCATAGTTGATATTGAAACCATGAGCGAACATGAGCATATCGCCGGCCTTTAAGTTGGGAGCGATAGACTCCTTGTACATATCAGCCTGCTTCTCATCCGGTGTGAGGATCATGATAACATCAGCCTGCTTAGCAGCTTCTGCTGTTTCAAATACATTAAGACCCTGCTCTTCAGCTTTCTTCCATGACTTAGAATCCTTGCGAAGACCTACGATAACGTCAAGTCCTGACTCCTTTAAATTAAGTGCATGTGCGTGACCCTGGCTACCGTAACCGATAATGGCGATTTTCTTGCCTTTCAGTGCATCGAGATTACATTC
>CAMKMR010000097.1 GCA_946413945.1 uncultured Lachnospiraceae bacterium
TAGCTGGCAGAACCTCTCATTTTATTTTGTACTAAATCTTGACACAGGACCATTCATCTTCTAAATATCCCAATCTATAATCCCCTAGTTTTAAAACCATATATCCATATACTGTATCCCATTCTTCTTCATATTCTTTTAAAGACAAACCCTGTAATCCATCTTTTATTACCCATTCTATGTAACCCATTATTGTCCTCCTTCTTCAAGTATTTTTCTTAACACCTCTATAGTATAAGAATAATATCCCCATGCAGATTTGAAAATGCCTTTATTCATAGCAATAGTTACCTTTGTCAAACACTAAAATATTTTATTGCATTTTCTAATTCGTATCCAAATTCATGTTTATAATAAATTAAGAAATCAATCAAAGCTTTTTTTACATCACTTTCACTCAATTCTTTATGACTCATAAATGAAAGTATTATTTTTTCCCAATCATAATATGTAGCTAGATCAACTGGATTTCCATCATTAAAAATCGAACAATCAAAATCTGATAACAACGACAATACCTCTTCATCCTGTTTGTTAAACCGATAATATTCTTTAAGTAAATCTATAGTCTTATTAAAAGCATCCTTCAATCTCATTGTTTTCTCCTCCACCTTTTAATTTTGCTAATTCATCCCATTAATATTAAATAGTCCCATGGCAACCTTCGTAAATTTGAATTAACTGCAATAAATCAAAAACTTCTTTTCCATTAAAAAAATTTGCTCTTCGTTAGAATTCATATGTCACACTCACTCACCTTCTCATTATCTATAGTCCACAGGTAATGCGAATATAATTAACCTATATTAGAGAGATCGTTTTGTTAATCCATCAATTTTCCAATCTTTATATGTGAATATAGGTTTATCTAAATATTGTACATATATGGAATAATTTTCATCATCTAAATGTGCTTCACTATCACAAAAAGCAAAATAAAACCCATTTAATCTTTTTAAAAATTCAATAACACTACTCTCAAATTCATCAATATCATTTATTAATTCTGGAATTTTAATAATAAGGCACACTATATCTGTATCTGTTTTTTCTATAGCAAATTCAACCTTATTTAATTGTTTATCATCAAGTAGAAATCCACCAACAAAATATGACATTTCATAATTGAAACAATAATCAAAAGCTTCCTCTATAGAACACTCTCTATTACTTAACGATATCCACTCATTGTAATTATTATTTGGAAATAATACTTTCTCAAAATTAAATCCCTTTAACTCCTTAAATAAATTTATTACAGATTTTTTTATAATAGATTTTGGAGCTGCCAATCCTATATTTATATTACTTCCCATTAAACCAAACCTCTCTATTCTTCTTCACAGTGTCAGGTAATGTAAACCTAGCCTATCAACGACCGGCAACATCAGTACTCGCAGCAATGAGACTGCATCTTTCAGTTCTATGTTGACAAGCGCCTTTTTTTCTTCAAGAATTCTTTCCAGCGGTTCTGATGAATCTCACTTTCTATAAAATCGTTAGTGAAAGCAAATATTCCATCAAAGGCCGTTCCTCTATGTAACGACTGTTTGCATCTCCCAAAGAAACGATTGCCTCAAATTTTTCAGAAATTACAGAAGATATTGAATATGCATAGATCTCCGAAAAATCCATATCGAGCAATACTGGAAAATCCATTTTTATCCTATCCGGATATATAACATCTCCAAACCCAATGTCTATCGATACAGGAACCTCTGCTTTATCCAAATATGCCGCCTTTTAGTGTAAAGCGTTCAACGTATTCTGACACCGACAATCTGTATACTGTTCTTTCCAACCCATACGCAACCAAGGACTCCTGAAACATTTTTCCACTTTCTAATGTTTGATTCTTTAGTCTATCTTTTACTGATATCGCACTTATCATACAAGCACCTCCAGATACTGTCTCATCACCTTATCGCATTTCATCATTTCTGCATATTTTAGAAGACGGTTCAGATTTCTGTCTTTCCTATGCAGATAATTAATAAGTATTTCCTTGGTTTCTTCAATTCCAACCCTTTCTCTGTAAAACACAATATCCACAACAGTTTTTTCTATATCATAGATTTTAAATTTATTTTTTCCTTCATTTACAGCAATAATTCCAAGTTCGTATCTGTCATCAGTATAATAATGAATATTTATCTGCGGCCTATTCGGCACAGAAGACACTTTCGACTTTCTCGGAATTGCAACATCAACTGCATCCGGTATAAATGTCGTAAGATGATAATACACCGCAGCACTGAGCAGACATATTACTCCTCTCGGTGCATAAGCCTCTATGTAATAAAAATCTGATTCCTCGCCAATATACTCTACGTTTTCGTAGTAACTCTTATTCAGTTTAATAAGTTTACCTTCACTGACCAGTTTACTGACCTTATACTGAGAAAAACCTCTATTCTTAAGCTCTTGCATATCAAAAATTTTCTGATCTTTAGGAAGAACTGCAGTACTTGCCATCTTCTTCACCTCATTTTTATCTTTTTGCGGCATTTCTTCACTTTGCCGAATTTTAATAAAACGATACAATTAAAACGACTAATTGTCAATCGAATCTACAATACTTATTTAATATGAATTGATCAATTCCGTAAAAATGGTTGCTCTAGATTTCCCTCTCGCCTAGCGGCTCAATGTCGGGCAGTCGCCAAGGTTCCTGCATTTTGTGCAAGCACAATGCAGGAACCTTGGCTCGTTGCCTACGCAAAAAAAGAGTACCAGCACATAAACTGAGATTCTAATATATAAACAAACTATTTTCATATAAATGTTGCAAATAATGGCGCAAGTGCCACGGTAATGATACCTGATACAGCAATTGCAAGACCACTCATAGCCCCTTCAATCTCTCCTAATTCCATGGCCTTTGCTGTTCCAATGGCATGACTTGCTGCCCCAAGCGCAAGTCCCTTAGAAATCGGCTCTTTAATCTTAAATATTTTTAAAATTAATTCTCCAAAGATATTACCCAGAACTCCTGTAATAACTATTACTGCAACTGTTATAGTTACATATCCGCCTAACTCTTCGGAAACCCCCATTCCTATTGCTGTTGTGATGGATTTGGGAAGAAGAGTAACATATTCCTTATGTGTCATCTTGCATATAATGGCTATTTCAAACACTGTTGTCATGCTCGTTACACAGCCTGTTACAAGACCTGCTATTACAGCAGCAATATTTTTCTTTAACAATTCCATCTGCTCATATAATGGAATAGCAAGGCAGACCGTAGCAGGTGTTAGAAGCCATGAAAGTACCTGTGCCCCACTTTTATAAGTTTCATAATCCACGCTTCCTAATTTAAGCACGATTATAGTGATCATGATTGATATAAGAAGTGGATTAAATAATCCCAGTTTAAATTTTTTCTTGAGAAAAATGCCTAATTCATATCCTATAAGACTAAGTACAACTCCTGCATATAGTGAGTTTTTAAAGAATTCATTCATCTTTCTTATCCTTACCCTTTCTGATTATCCCCTGTGATACAAGTCCCGTTGCTGCCATAACTGTAATTATCGCTACTACAGTAACTATAGAGGCCGGGATCAGCATACCTTTAAGAACCCCCCAGCTCTCTAAGAGTCCAACTCCTGCAGGAATAAACATTACAGGCATGATCTCTATCAGAAATTTTCCTGCGTCTTTTACTTTATCTAATTTGATAAGTCCTGTCATAAGACCGACAAAAAGGATCACCATTCCATAAATACTTGCAGGAATAGGAAGCGGGATAAGATATTTAAGTGCTTCTCCTATTAAGGAAATGAATATTATTATCAGAAACTGTTTTAAATATTTCATTTGATTTTTCTCCCAATCATACTATTTTTCTAACTATTTTTCTTATTTTCCAAAAATGAAAAATGTCACGATCTAATAATATGTTTCGTTTTGCCATATATCAGCAGTTACATTTGGTCATATTTTAGACGAGGACATGTCTTTATGCAACAGAAATTCTGATAAAAAAAATAAAGTACAATTTAGAAAAATTGTACTTTATCGTGTGTAGAGAGATTATACTAGGGATTTGTTGTCTCTCTCTCTATGTTGCGGACTTCTTTTACAAGCTGATCCGCTAATATAAAGAATCACCACGATTGGGGTAAACTTGGGGTAATCGTGGCGACTCTAAACACTATATAAGGAGGGATGCGGTAAAATCGATAATCAATTACTTACTCTTTTTTCTTGTGATTACATCAAATGCTACCGCAATGATGAAGATAACACCTTTAACGATGTACTGCATGAATGCGTCTACACCAAGAAGGTTCATACCGTTTGTAAGTGACATGATTACGAGTGTACCGATGATTGTGTTTGTAACTTTACCAACACCACCACTAACTGCTACACCACCGATGTAAGAAGATGCAATTGCATCCATTTCGAATGCATTACCGGCTGTTGGAGTAGCTGACATAAGTCTTGATGTGTAAAGTATGCCTGAAACTGCTGCAAGTACGCTCATTGAGCAGAAAGCAAACATTGTTACTTTCTTAACATTAACACCTGAGAGTTCAGCTGCCTGATCATTACCACCAATACCATAGATGTAACGACCAAGTCTTGTCTTATTAAGCATAATGCTGTAAGCGAGAAGGATTACAGCAACGATAACTGCTGACCATGGAATTCCTTTTGCTTTTGCAAGTACTGTTACAACTGTCATTACAGCTACTGCAACAAGTACAAGTGTAGCAAGGAAAGCTGGTGCTGACATAACCTTAAAGCCATACTTCTGTTTATTCTTTCTAGCTTTAATCTGTTTACTGCAACACCAATTCCACCAATGATAAGTGTCATAAGATGTAAACCTGTAGAATTAGGAATATCAGGAATAAATCCATTGTTTAATGCATTAAATGTTTTATCACTAACTACGATAGTTCCCTGTTTTGATAATACTACTCCGAGAAGTCCTCTGAAGATGAACATACCTGCGAGAGTTGTAACGAATGCTGGAACACCAACTCTAGTAACTAATGTTCCCTGATAAAGACCAATTACAAGTCCAAGTAAAAGTACTGCTGGAATTACGATAAATACCGGAATTCCTTTTGAAAGCATGATCGCACATACTGCACCACTGAAACCAGCTACATAACCAACTGAAAGGTCGATGTGCTTTAAGATGAGGATCAGTATCATACCTATAGCAAGTACTGCTACATACGCTGCCTGATTAAAAAGATTTGAAATATTGTTAGCTGTTATGAACGCTCCGTCTGTTGCAACCGAAAAATAAATAATGATTGCTACAAGAACGATATACATCATATATTCTCTTAAATTTGCTTTTATTACTTGACCGAACCCTGAACCGCTCTGGCTCTTATTATTTTCTTTTATCTCAGTCATTGTTTAGTCCTCCTTTGATTTAATGGCAAGAGCCATAACTTTTTCCTCTGTAGCTTCTTCACGAGAAAGCTCACCAGTAATAGTTCCTTCACTCATGACATAAAGTCTGTCACTCATTCCAAGTACTTCTGGAAGTTCAGAAGAGATCATGATGATACTCATTCCCTGTTCAACAAGCTTATTCATAAGTGTGTATATTTCGAACTTAGCTCCGACGTCGATACCTCTTGTAGGCTCATCTAAGATAAGAACCTTTGGATGAACGAACATCCATTTTGCAAGCTGTACCTTCTGCTGGTTACCACCACTAAGATTTCCTACCTTCTGCTCAATGCTAGGAGCCTTGATATTGATAGAATCCTTATAATAATTGGCAACCTTTACTTCTTCATTGTCATTTACAAAAAGTCCCTCTGTAAGTTCATCCAGATTAGCAAGTGTGGTATTATACTTAATATTCTGAATAAGAACAAGGCCATTTCCTTTTCTATCTTCAGAAACATATGCAAGACCACTCTTTATAGCCTGACGAGGTGTCTTAAATCTCTGTACCTTACCATCAAATGTAAGTTCTCCGGATTTGATCTTATATCCTGGAGTATTACCAAAAACACTAAGAGCAAATTCTGTTCTTCCTGCACCCATGAGTCCCTGAAGACCTACTATCTCGCCTTCTCTAATATTCATGCATACATTGTGAAGAATGTCTCTTCCCTTTGCTGGATCATAAACAGTCCAGTCTTTAATATCAAAAACTACCTTACCAGGTTCTTTCTTTTCTCTGGTTGGATAGATATTGTCAATTTCACGTCCGACCATGTTTCTGATTATGTCAGACTCCTGAACTACCTGAACTCCATCTTCATGGCAGTTCATTGTACATATTGTAGATCCATCTCTAAGTACTGTGATTGAATCTGCAATAGAAATTACTTCTTTGAGCTTATGAGAGATCATGATACATGTTACGCCCTGATCTCTTAATTCCTTAATGAGCTTAAGTAAGTTTTCAGAATCATCTTCATTAAGTGAAGATGTAGGCTCATCAAGAATAAGCAATTTAACATTTTTACTAAGTGCCTTTGCTATTTCAACTAACTGCTGCTTACCAACGCCAAGGCTTTTAATCTTAGCTGTAGGATCAACATCCAGCTTAACTCTCTTAAGCTGTTCCTGTGCCTTTACAATAGTTTCATTCCAATCAATAGTCTTACCATGCATTATCTCATGGCCGAAATAAATATTTTCGTAAACACTGAGTTCTGGAACAAGTGCAAGTTCCTGATAAATGATTGCTATACCTTTTTCTTCGCTATCAGCTATTCCTTTGAAGTGTTGTACCTCGCCGTTATATAAAATGTCTCCTGTATAAGAGCCATAACCATACACGCCAGAAAGGACTTTC
>CAMKMR010000098.1 GCA_946413945.1 uncultured Lachnospiraceae bacterium
GTTCAGTTTAGTTCCTATAAACTGATATAAAAGCACTCTTAGCAAATATGTTAAGGGTGCTTTTTTTATTTCAAGAAAAAATGGCAGAGGACACCACGTTGGGGTCAGGTAGTGCGCCCGGACAAGGGTGATTCGCATAGTGAATTGGGAATGTCCGCCCGATAAGTTGTACTCCACAACATCAGAAGCGAGTTTTGTGTGGTAGGAGGTAATTGTAGATTCAGGAATGCAGGGACTGGCGAAGCATCTTTAATTCTTCTGGATTAAAACAGTTGGGGAAGGAAGCGTCTTCTTCAACCGTTTTTATAAGCTCATCTAGATCCATCCATGAGACTTCTTCAACTTCGGATTTCTGAAGCTTAAGACTATTTATATCTACATCTTTTTCTATGACAAAGACCTGGCTTATCTGATTATCAGGCCAGAATTTACCATAGAAAGGTTTAAAGATGCAGCGCTTGGTAAAACCGATATGACGTAAGTCTTTCTTATCAACTAAAAGACCTAATTCTTCACTTAATTCTCTTATGGCAGCATCAAGTACAGTCTGACCTGCTGAGATGTGACCGGCAGAAGAGATGTCATAGCAGCCGGGATTTGAATCCTTGGTCTTGCTTCTTTTCTGAACTAAGATCTTATTATCTTTTACGATCCACATATGGACTGTCTGATGAAGATAGCCCAGCATATGAGCTACATTTCTTTCTGATACCTGACCAGAAGGACTGCCGTCTTCATTAAGGATATCAAGTAATTCCATATCCTTTCCATTTAGAACAGCGTTCAGTAATTTTCCGTGACCGTCGTATTCAAGTTTAAGAGAAAAGAAAGGTTCATTATCCGCTAAAAGCTTAAAGAATATCTTATCACCTTCCCAGAGATTAAGATCATATACTTTATCTTTTTTTATCCATTCAAGACAGCCTTCGTCGCAGTCTGAAAAAATCTTTGTAGATACCTTTGCTGTATAAAGGTGCATGTATTCTGTGCAACCGTCACCAGAGATAAATGTAACTATCCCTCTCATTCTGTAAGAACTAAGACTAAGACCGCTTTCTTCTAAAACCTCTCTTTTAAGACAGTCATCAGGACTTTCGTCTTTTTCAAAATGGCCGCCGAGGCCGATCCACTTATCTTTATTTATATCATGTTCTTTTTTTACCCTGTGTAACATAAGATAACTGTCTTCGTTTTCGATATAGCAAAGGGTCGTGAGTTCTGCATCTTTATATTTAACCATGTTCTATCCTCAGTATTTATTAATATGTTTTTCGATTCATTAACGCTATTCATGGAATGTTATATATTATGATAGCGTTTGTGAAGCCTCACACGACTGTCACGAGTGTGTGGCGGCAATTCATCAACGTATTTAGCGCTGTCTTTATCGATATTAAGAAAAATCGCCTAGGCCACTATGCCTAAGCGATATATTTGTTTCTTATAATGTATCCATGATGTGGCGGGCTACATAAACACCTGATGCAGATGCATGAGAGAGTGAATGTGTAACGCCGCTGCAGTCACCGATAACATAAAGACCAGGGTGTCTTGTCTCTAAGTTTTCGTTGATTGCAACTTCCATATTGTAGAACTTTACTTCTACACCATAAAGAAGTGTATCGTCATTAGCAGTACCAGGAGCAATCTTATCAAGGGCGTTGATCATCTCGATGATTCCATCCAGGATACGTTTTGGAATAACAAGAGAAAGGTCACCAGGGGTTGCAGAAAGAGTTGGAACTACGAAATTCTCCTGAATTCTCTTTTCAGTACTTCTTCTACCTCTTACAAGATCGCCGAAGCGCTGTACCATAACTCCGCCGCCCAGCATATTTGAAAGGCGGGCGATGCTTTCACCGTATCCGTTACTATCTTTAAATGGCTCTGAGAAATGTTTTGATACGAGCAGAGCGAAATTGGTATTCTCTGTATATTTTGAAGGATCCTCATAGCTGTGGCCGTTAACTGTTATGATTCCGTTGGTGTTTTCGTTTACGACTACACCACGTGGGTTCATACAGAAAGTTCTTACAAGATCTTCATATCTGTTAGTTCTATAAACTATCTTACTTTCATAAAGTTCATCTGTAAGATGTTTAAATACATCAGCCGGAAGCTCAACTCTTACGCCGATATCAACACGGTTTGATCTGGTTGGGATATCGAGATCTGAGCAGACGCTCTGCATCCAGTGAGACCCGGAACGTCCTGCTGAAATGATGCATTTCTTACAGCTATATTCCTCGCCTGCAGCAACAACTTTAAAGCCCTCGCCTTCTTCACCGATCATAAGAACTTTTTCAACAGGAGTGTTAAAATGGAACTCAACATTGCTCTTTAATTCATTGAAGAGCTGTTCAAGAACAATATAGTTGATATCAGTACCCAGGTGACGGACCTGAGCGTCAAGGAGATGAAGGCCATTCTGAAGGCACATTCTCTTTATCTCGGTGTTGGCGGTAGAATAAAGTTTTGTTCCCTCGCCGCCGTGCTTAAGGTTTATCTCATCAACATACTGCATAAGTTCGATAGCTTTGTTTCTGCCGATGTATTCGAAAAGACTTCCACCAAACTGGTTTGTGATATTGTATTTTCCATCTGAAAATGCACCTGCCCCACCGAATCCATTCATGATCGCACAAGACTTACAATTGATACAACTCTTTATCTTATCGCCATCGATTGGGCATTTTCTCTTTTCCAGTGGATTACCTGTTTCAAAGATCGCAATCTTTAAATTGCTGTTCTTCTTAACAAGTTCATATGTAGAGTATATTCCCCCTGGACCTGCACCAATAATAATAACGTCATACATCATTTTTAGTATTAAATCTCCATTCATTTTTTACAAATTTTATGCTGTTATTCATCGGGTCAAATGTATAATTAAGCATACATAAGTAGTATATCATTAAGTCGTGATAAGTTCTATAAACTTTTTTTGCTATCATCTATTTGCGTTATTTGGCTGTTTTAAGTATAATAACCTTAAGTATGCCACTTTGAAGGTTGGCTTAGTAATTAATTTAGAAAGAGGTTAAGCTATATGTCATATATGGCTTTATATAGAAAGTTCCGTCCGGATGTATTTGAAGAAGTAAAGGGACAGGACCATATAGTAACAACTCTGAAAAATCAGATAAAGCATGACCGTATAGGGCATGCCTATCTTTTTTGTGGAACAAGAGGAACTGGTAAAACAACTATCGCGAAACTTTTGGCGAAGGCAGTGAACTGTCAGGATCCAAGGGATGGAAGCCCTTGTGGAGAGTGCGAAAGTTGTAAATCCATAGCAGCAGGACGAGCTTTAAATGTTATCGAGATCGATGCAGCCTCAAATAATGGTGTTGATAATATCAGACAGATAAATGAGTCGGTGCAGTATCCGCCTTCTCAGGGAAAATATCTGGTATATATAATCGACGAGGTGCATATGCTTTCTACAGGAGCATTTAATGCTCTTTTAAAAACGTTAGAGGAACCACCATCATATGTAATCTTTATCCTGGCTACAACAGAAGCTCATAAGGTTCCTATAACTATCAAATCAAGATGTCAGCGTTTTGACTTCCATAGGATACCGATAGAGACCATAGCTGCAAGGCTGGGAGATCTTATGAAAAGGGAAGGTGTATCGGCAACAGAAGACGCCTTAAATTATGTGGCTCGTGCGGCAGACGGTTCAATGAGAGACGGACTTTCAATACTGGACGAGTGCGTATCATTTAATATGGGAGAAGAACTGACATATGACAGAGTCCTTAAGACTATAGGGGCTGTGGATATAGAAGTTTATGTAAAAATGTCGGAGGCTATAGCCGAGGATGATACTAACCTTGTTATGACACTGGTAAATGATGTGGTCTGGCAGGGAAGAGATCTGACTAAGTTTGTTGATGATTTTATATGGTTTATGAGGAACATGCTTTTTATAAAGATGTCTCCGGAAGTGGCTAAAAATCTTGAACTTACTCAGGAAAATATTGAAGAACTTTCAAAATTAGGAGAAAAGTTTTCGGAAGAAGAGATAACAAGATATCTTAATATTCTTCAGGAGCTTTCAATAGCTATAAGGAATTCCACTATAAAAAGAGTAACTCTTGAGATGGGGCTTATCAGGATGATGAGACCGGAGACGGGGGATTCTTATGAGGATATGAACTTAAGATTAGATAAGCTTGAAAAAAAGACTGAGGCAATGGAGGCAAAGACAGTAACGATTGCTTCAAACTTAAGAAATCTAGAGGAGAATGGAATAAGGACAAGATCAGCCCAGAAGAGTCGGATGGAAACATCTGACAGTGAAACAGATATGTTCGAGGGCTTATCTGACAAAGAAAAGTCAGATTTAGTAAAGGAAAATCTAAAGAATGAATTTCCAGGGGCTGAATATGAAGAAGTAGAAGAAATAGCAAGGCAGTGGCGGACTAAGATACTTCCTAAGATAGGAAGGCCTGTAAATATTTATTTAGAAAGAGCAAAGATAGTTCCACTTCATAAGAATGAAGGGGAAGACTGCTGCGGACTTGGTATAGTATTAGATTCTACCAATAAAAAAAGCGTTGAGTACACATATTTTCATACAGTTGGAGAGGATTCAAAAGATAATCTTGGAAAACTGAACCAGGAAGTATGTGAGATCATACAAAGAAATATTAAGCTTACTCTTATTGAAGGTAAGACAGAAGCTGAAGAAAAAAGAAGTTTTGCAGGACTGGATCTGAATAAGATCCAATTTCCGGTGGAATTTGAAGAAGATTGATAAAAACATGATCAGGAGGATAAAAAAATGGCTAAAAGAGGTGGATTCGGTGGAATGGGCATGATGCCAGGAAACATGAATAATCTTATGAAGCAGGCGCAGAGAATGCAGAAACAGATGGAGGAAACACAGGCAGCTCTTGAAGAAAAAGAGTATGAAGCTACATCTGGTGGCGGAGTTGTTAAGGTAAAGATGAATGGTAAGAAAGAACTTGTAGAAGTAAAGATCGATCCAGATGCTGTTGATCCGGATGATGTTGAAATGCTTGAGGATTTAGTTCTTACGGCGGTAAATCAGGTTATAAGCCTTCAGAGTGAAGATGAAAAGACTTCCATGGGCAAGATTGCCGGAGGCCTTGGAGGAGGACTTCCATTCTAAATGGGTATTTATGGAGAGGAAGTAGACCGTCTTATTGAAGAATTGGGAAGACTGCCGGGAATAGGACAAAGGACAGCTCAAAGGCTGGCTTTTCATATAATTTCCCTTCCAGAGGAAAGAGCCTCTTCTCTTGCTAATTCAATCGCATCAGCAAAGAAAAAGATAAGATATTGTAAGACGTGTTTTAATATTACTAATCAGGACGAATGTCCTATATGTGCTTCAGACAGAAGGGATCACAGCCTTATCATGGTAGTGGAAAGCCCAAGAGATGTTGCGGCATATGAAAAAACAGGTAAATTTGAAGGGGTATACCATGTGCTTCATGGAGTTATCAATCCAAGCCTTGGTATAGGTCCTCAGGATATAAAATTAAAAGAATTAATGATAAGACTCCATGGGGATGTGAGGGAACTTATCATTGCTACTAATTCAAGTGTTGAAGGTGAAGCGACAGCCATGTATATTTCCAAAATGGTTAAGCCGGCAGGTATTAAAGTCAGCAGGATTGCCAGCGGAGTACCGGTTGGCGGGGATCTTGAATCTACAGATGAGATCACCCTTCTTAGGGCACTTGAGGGTAGAACTGAGTTGTGATAGGTAAAAAACTATAGGAGGGACATGCATATGAAGAAGATTGGTATGCTTACTAGTGGTGGCGATTGTCAGGCACTTAATGCAACAATGAGAGGCGTGGCTAAGGGCCTTGAAAATCTCTTTGGAGAAGTAGAGATTTATGGCTTCCTTGATGGATACAAGGGACTTATCTATGGCAATTATAAGAAGATGAAACCTATGGATTTCACTGGCATCTTAAATAAAGGTGGAACAATACTTGGCACATCACGTATGCCGTTTAAAATGATGGAGCAGCCTACAGATGATGGGATAGATAAGATCCCGGCAATGATCAAGAATTATAAGAAGCTTGATCTTGACTGTCTTGTTGTTCTTGGAGGAAATGGCTCTCAGAAAACAGCAAATCTTCTTAGTGAAAAAGGACTGAATGTTATTGGGCTTCCTAAGACAATTGATAATGATCTTTGGGGAACTGATCTGACGTTTGGTTTTCATAGTGCAGTAGATGTGGCAACTGATTGTATCGATCGCATTTATACAACAGCTGAATCACACAGCCGTGTATTTGTTATCGAGATTATGGGACATAAGGTTGGATGGATCACTCTTTATGCAGGTATTGCAGGAGGAGCAGATGTGATCCTGCTTCCTGAGATTCCTTATGATATTAAGAAAGTATATAAAGCAATTGACAAGAGAACCAAGCAGGGTAAGAGATTTACTATTATCTGTGCCGCAGAAGGTGCAATCTCTAAAGAAGTCGCAAAACTTCCAAAGAAAGAGAGAAAAGAGATCATTGCAAATTCTCCTTATCCATCAGTAGCATATGAGATAGCAGATAAGATCAGAGAAAAGTATTCTTCTGATGTAAGAGTTGCAGTACCAGGCCATACTCAGAGAGGTGGCGGTCCTGATGCATATGACAGATTCATTTCATCGAGATTTGGTGCGTGCGCAGCTGAACTTATAAAGAAAGAGGATTTTGGAAAGCTGGTAGTCCTTAAAAATGGAGA
>CAMKMR010000099.1 GCA_946413945.1 uncultured Lachnospiraceae bacterium
TTATCTTTTGGAGGAAAAAATGCTCAATAAAAGATTTGCAAAAGGAAGAGTAAATGTAATCAGGCTTATAGTTCCAGAGGATTCAGTTCTTAATGGACTTGTTATAAAAGATATAGGTAAAAAGATTGGGACTAAGGCACTTATCTGTATTGTCGAGAGAGATAATGAGGTAAGTATTCCTGGTGGCGATTTTATGATAAAAGCAGGAGACAGAGTATCAGTTGCCCTTGCTCTTGCAGAGTTGAACGAATTCCTTGATAAGGCAAAGATAAGGGCAAAGAGGATCCGCAACGTCCTTATTGCCGGGGGCGGTATGATGAGCTATTATCTCGCAAAGAAATTAATGAGCCTTCATATGTCTGTTAAGATCATAGAAAAGAATCCGGAAAGATGTGCAGAGTTAGCTGATATGCTTCCAAAGGCAATGATAATAAATGGAGATGCAACTGATAAGGATCTGCTTATTGAAGAATCTATTGAAAATATGGATGCAGTATGCGCTCTGACAAATCATGATGAAGAGAATATCCTTCTTTCTCTTTATGTTGCAAAGACAAGTCATGCAAAGCAGGTTACACGTATTCATAGAAATTCATATGAAGATATGGTAGGAGAACTGCCGGTGGGAAATGTCATTTCCACGAAAAAGATCACTGCGGAATATATTTTAAGATTTGTACGTTCTATGCAGAATTCGTATGGAAGTAATGTTGAGTCCTTATATAGACTTGCAGATAACAGGGCTGAGGCATTGGAGTTTAAAGTTGGTTCTGGAGCGCTTGTAACAAAAGCTCCTATTAAAGACCTTGGTATTATACCAAATACGCTTATCTGTTCTATAATCAGAAATGGTACTGTTATCAGACCGGAAGGAAAAGATCAGATCTGTGCCGGAGACAGTGTTGTAGTAGTTACTACGAATACTGAATTAAATGGTATTGATGAAATAATAAGGTCTTGAGGTAGATTAACGTGAATTATTTAATGATAATCAACACGCTTGCAACGCTTTTGCAGTTTGAAGGATTATTTCTTATTCCGCCTATAATTACAGGAATAGTTTATAGAGATTCTGAAACAAAAGTGATAATTATGGTCGCTTTAGCTTCAGTTCTTGCAGGCACATTATTAAAACTAATTAAAGTAAAAAATAAAAAATTGCATGCAAAAGATGGCTTTGTTATAACAGCTTTAGCTTGGATATTACTCAGTGCGGTGGGAGCCCTTCCTTTTGTTTTTACTAAAGCAATACCATCTTTTACAGATGCATTTTTTGAAACAGCATCAGGATTTACGACGACAGGAGCAAGTATACTTACTGATATCGAAGGAATGTGTCATTCACTTCTTTTGTGGAGAAGTTTCACCCATTGGTTAGGTGGAATGGGTGTACTGGTGTTTATCATGGCTGTTGTACCTTCATCTGCGGATGAAATGCACATAATGAAAGCGGAAAGCCCGGGACCAGCAGTAGATAAGCTTGTTCCAAGGGTTAAGCAGACTGCTTTTATCCAGTATTCTTTATACCTTTTTCTCACGGTAGTAGAATTTATCATCCTGGCAATCGGAAGAATGCCAATATTTGATTCTATCTGTCTTACATTTGGTACAGCAGGTACCGGAGGGTTTGGTATAAGAGGAGATAGTGTTGCTGGTTACAGCAATTTTTGTCAGGTAGTGATCACAGTATTCATGTTCCTTTTTGGTGTGAATTTTAAATTCTACTATCTGCTTCTTATAAAGAAATTTAAAGAGGCATTTTTCTCGGAAGAAGTAAGATGGTATTTTATCATTTATGTTTCAGCAGTGATCATGGTACTGCTTGGAATAATTAACCAGGTTGGAAATTTCCTTGATTCACTTAGACTTTCATCTTTCCAGGTTGCATCAGTAATGACAACTACTGGTTATGCAACAATAGATTTCAACAACTGGGCCACAATGCCAAAGACAGTAATGCTTATTGTAATGTTTATAGGTGCCTGCGCCGGATCTACGGGCGGTGGTATGAAGGTTTCTAGATGGATAATCTATTTTAAACAGGTAATAAGAGGGATACAGCAGGTAATACATCCAAGAAGTGTAAAAAATATCAGGCTTGATGGAAAAGTAGTAGATAACGAGATAATCAAGACAACAAATGTATATTTCATGGCATATACCATTGTTTTTCTTGCATCAGTGATAATAGTCAGTATAGATGGCTTTGATATAACTTCAACTTTTACTTCAGTAGTAGCAACCATTAATAATATCGGACCAGGACTTAATATGGTTGGCCCGGCAGGTAATTTTGAAGCCTTCAGCAAGTTATCAAAATGGGTTTTATCCTTTGATATGATTGCTGGTCGTCTGGAAATGTTCCCTATGCTTATTCTTTTAGCTCCATCTACATGGAAGCGTTCTTAATAAAGAAACAAGAAATTAAAATAAAGAAATAATTAGCAAAAGAAAGCAGCTTTATTGAATTAAAGCTGCTTTCTTCGCGTAGGATTAATTATCCTTCTGTAGTTCATAATGCTGCTGTAACCAGTCGTTGATATAGACATATACATCAGCTCTGTCAGTTTCATTGAGAATTTCATGG
The DNA here is from genome assembly GCA_946413945.1 of uncultured Lachnospiraceae bacterium. Lineage (GTDB taxonomy): Bacteria > Bacillota > Clostridia > Lachnospirales > Lachnospiraceae > Eubacterium_Q. The sequence goes on from CAMKMR010000099.1 coordinate 2,588, forward strand.
CGGTCATTTTCAAATAATTTGCAGACCACATCCTTGATGCCGGCCTGAACAAATTTCTGATAAACTTTTTTTACGCCATTTCCAAGATTTCCAACAGGATCATCCTCGCCTGAAATGAGAAGAATTGGAAGATTTTTAGGAATCAGATCAATATTCTTTCTTTGATTATCGTAAAGTACAGTTGTTAAGAGAGCTTCGTAGCCATTCAAGGTAAATGTGAAAGTATTCATTGGATTTTTGTAGTACTCGGTAACATTTTCCTCATTCTTTGAAAGCCAGCTGTTCTTTGGATCTGAACCATCAAGATTATATTTTTTATATGGAGTTGTGTAAGTCATATCACGGATCTGAGTATCTCTATAATGCCAGCCGAATTTCTGAGCCTTAGACTTAATAAGAGCGAGACCGCCAAGGGTTGCAAGATTGCTTTCACAACCAGTGCCCATAACGATAGCGCCGCTTAAACCTTCACCATATTTTGAAAGATATTTTCTGAGAAGGTAAGAGCCCATACTGTGACCCAGCATATAATATGGCAGGTCAGGATATTTCTTGATAGTTGCGATCCTGAGACGGTTAATATCGTGAATCAGCTTATCAGAAGGATTCTTATCAGCTATGTAGCCCCAATCAGCCTCAGAGTTAACGGATTTACCATGGCCTAAATGGTCGTGGCCAATAACGATAAAACCTTTTTCATTCATATATCTGGCAAATTCATCATATCTGTCGATATATTCTACCATTCCATGGATTATCTGTAAGATTGCCTTAGGCTGAACCTCATCAGGGTACCAATTGATAACATGAATCTTTGTTTTTCCATCAGAGGATGGAAAAGAATATTCTTTTTTCATACGCAAAAATGTTCCTTTCAAATAATCTTCTTATCTGATCATCATTTATCCTTATAAATGTATAATAATCCCGTTTTTTTCACACCATTAATTATATCAAAGAAAAAAAGAATTGTCTTAATACATTTTAATCTTTTGAAGGATTTAATTGTTTGGTTATAGGTTAAGGCTATAACTGAATGAACGTTATAGGTATTAACACTTATTTGGAAAAGTGATTATAATACAAAACATAGAAGATAAACATAGCAATCTGATAGGAAATAAAAGATGTTAAAGACAATTAGATTCAGATGAAAATAATTTATACGGGAGGATATAGATATGTCAGAATTAAAAGAAAGAAAGTTACATTTTGAAACATTACAGACTCATGTAGGACAGGAGACACCAGATCCAGCAACAGGTGCAAGAGCAGTACCGATTTATCAGACTTCATCATATGTATTTAATAATTCAGATCATGCGGAAGCAAGATTTGGTTTAAAGGATGCAGGAAATATCTATGGAAGACTTACAAATCCTACACAGGATGTATTTGAACAAAGAATTGCAGCCTTAGAAAAAGGTGCAGCAGCTCTTGGAGTTGCATCTGGTGCAGCGGCAGTAACTTATGTATTTCAGGCTGTAGCTCATGCAGGAGACCATATAGTATCAGCAAAAAACATATATGGCGGCACTTACAATTATTTAGCACATACGATAAAAAATTATGGAGTTGAGACTTCATTTGTTGATCCATATGATTATGATGCTATTGAAAATGCCATTCAGGAAAATACAAAAGCTCTCTATGCAGAGACTCTTGGAAATCCAAATGGAGAAGTGCTGGACATTGAAAAGTGGGCTGAAATTGCTCATTCGCATGGAATCCCACTTATAGTAGATAATACCTTTGCAACCCCATTTTTAATAAGACCAATAGAATGGGGAGCAGATATAGTAGTACATTCAGCAACCAAGTTTATTGGAGGACATGGAACAACCATTGGTGGTGTGATAATCGATGCAGGAAAATTTGACTGGGCACAGAATGATAAGTGGCCATGGCTTAAAGAACCAAATCCATCATATCACGGCGTAAGCTTTGCTAAAGATGTGGCACCAGTTGGTTTTATTGTTTATATCAGAGCAATCCTTCTTCGTGATACCGGTGCAACACTTTCACCATTCCATGCCTGGATCTTCCTTCAGGGGCTTGAGACATTATCACTACGTGTTGAAAGACATGTAGAAAATACCCTTAAGGTTGTAGAATACTTAAAGAATAATGACAAGGTGGAATCAGTTTCTCATCCTGCTGTATCAGAAGATAAGCTTCAGCAGGAATTATATAAGAAATATCTTCCAAATGGAGGCGGATCAATATTTACATTTAACATTAAGGGAGATGCAAGAACTGCTAAGGATTTCATCGATAATCTTAAATTATTCTCCCTCCTTGCAAATGTAGCAGATGTTAAGTCTCTTGCAATACACCCTGCCTCAACAACACATTCAGAGGATAACGAGGAAGAACTTCTCGCTCAGGATATTAAGCAGAACACAGTAAGACTCTCAGTTGGTATAGAACATATCGACGACATAATATTCGACCTTGAAGAAGCATTTAAAGCAGTCGAAAAAAAAGAATCTGTAGATTAAAAGTAGAACAAAATCAAAATAAGATAAGTCATTAACTCCTATATATTAATTCAATTTACAACGAAAAAACAGGATGCAGCTACAAACTACATCCTGTTTTTTCCTTTGTAGCATCACAGCAAAAAGTTGGCAAATCCCAGCCAAAATATAATAAAGGACGCGAAAAGAATACCTCCAAAGGGCATATTTAGCCCGCTGGAGGTATTGCTTTGAGCGTCCTTTATATTTTGGCGTCCGGTTGTTTTATCTATTTTGCGTCAGCATGCTTCTTATCAAATCTCTCCTGCTGAGATTTAATAAGCTCAGCATCTTCGAAATAGTTGATCCTCATAGCTGCCTTTACTTCTGCTAAAGTCTTTGCAGCGGCTTCCTGGGCCTTCTTTGTTCCTTCACGAAGAATCTCATAAACCTTTGGAATATCCTTTTCGTACTCGTAACGTCTTTGACGGATTGGTTCAAGTTCCTGGTTGATAACATTAAGAAGGAACTTCTTAACCTTAACATCTCCAAGACCGCCACGTCTGTAATGATCTTTCATTTCTTCGAGGTTCTTATATTCAGGACAGAACTTTTCAAAATCCTCATCCTTTGCAAATGCATCTAAGTATGTAAAGACTGTATTACCTTCAATCTTACCAGGATCAGTGATCTTAATATGATCAGGGTCAGTATACATGCTCATAACCTTTGTCTTTACTTCTTCAGGAGAATCTGAAAGATAGATGCAGTTACCAAGAGATTTACTCATCTTAGCTTTTCCATCTGTACCAGGAAGTCTTGAGCATACTGTATTCTTAGGAACAACAGCAGTTGGCTCAACAAGTACTTCGCCATAAGTAGAATTAAATTTACGAACAATCTCACGTGCCTGCTCTATCATTGGAAGCTGATCTTCACCTACTGGAACAGTAGTAGCTTTAAAAGCAGTGATATCTGAAGTCTGGCTTACAGGGTAATCGAAGAAACCAACAGGTATACTTGCTTCAAAGTTACGCATCTGAATCTCAGCTTTAACAGTTGGATTTCTCTCAAGACGAGAAACTGTAACTAAGTTGTTATAGTAGAAAGTAAGTTCTGTTAGTTCAGTAACACATGACTGAATGAAGATATTAACTTTTGATGGATCAAGTCCTGCTGAAAGGTAATCAAGAGCTACTTCAATGATATTATCTCTTATCTTATCAGGATTATCAAAATTATCTGTTAATGCCTGAGCATCAGCTATCATAATATAAATTTTGTCAAATTCTCCAGAATTCTGAAGTTCTACACGACGTTTTAATGAACCAACATAGTGACCAAGATGAAGACGACCTGTTGGACGGTCACCTGTAAGAATAATCTTTTCCATGGTTTATCCCTTCCCAAAAAGTAAATGATACTTGCCTAAAAATTTCTGAATTTATAATGATTTAAAACAATTCTGAATGTTTTTTATTCAGCAATATATATAATAAACTTTTTATTATTACGATGTCAAATAATTGTGGCTTTTTATTCACTCAAGTGATACAGTATTTTTATCACTTTTTTCCATTTTTCATAAAGAAAAAAGAGTCTAAAAATCGTGTGAGT
>CAMKMR010000100.1 GCA_946413945.1 uncultured Lachnospiraceae bacterium
TGATACTATAGGTTAACATAAAAATGGACCATAGCCTCCGGGACTATGGTCCATAATGAGGGGAGAATATGAAGATAGAACATATTGCAATGTATGTAAATAAGTTGGAGGCGGCCAGGGATTTCTTTGTGAGATTCTTAGGCGGTGTTTCAAATGATGGATATCATAATAAAAAAACTGGTTTTAGATCTTACTTTATTTCATTTGATGATGGCGCGAGGCTTGAAATAATGAATAAGCCAGATCTTTTGGATGATGTGAAAAATCTGAATAGAACCGGATATGCCCATATCGCTTTTTCAGTTGGATCTAAAGAAGCAGTTGATGATCTGACCCAGAAGATAAGTGATGCTGGGTATAGTGTCATTTCCGGTCCGAGAACAACAGGCGATGGTTACTATGAATCATGCATTGTGGCAATTGAAGGTAACCAGATAGAGATCACAGCATCATAGTTATCCCATTTATTGTTGTGTTTCACGCTCGATTTATAATAAAATAAATGCAGGGTGCACACACTCAATATGAAAATATTGGAGGATTAAAATGTTATACGATAAGACAAACCTTCCTGAAGACTTGAAAATGTATCTTCGAGAGATTTACAGCAACGAGGAATTAAATGATGTTTTTTATGACTGTGATATCGAAATCTATGATGAAGACGCAGTTAAGGATTTTGAAGATGATGAGGTCTGGCTGGATGATCTGATGGGACCTGGAGATTCAAGTTATACGAATTTAAAGCCATTTGCCCGTGATGGGAGCGGCGCTTTGTGGGTTCTTATAGATGACAAAATGATTGCTTATATCGGAACTGAAGGTGAGTGTGGTTTCGTCGCAAGAAATATTCATGAATTTATGAATATAGTATCTGTGTGGGGCGGATACATTTGTGATTACTGGGAAAAAGAGATTTTGAAAAATAAGGATAAATTCTATGAAGTCATGAATGACCCTGACAGACTTGCTGACTATGATTTTATTGAAAGTCATAAAAGGGTGTTTAAACCCTTCATTGAAAAACATGGATTTACAAAAGATATCTATGAAATGGCTTTGGCCGGCATGTCAGTTGAACCTGTTTTTGAAGTGAAGGCTACATCTGATGAATATGTTGATTCTGAACCATTGGTAAGAGAAGATTATTGAAAATTAAGAGGCAGGCGTATGATTTACGCCTGCCTTTATGTATCTAATGTCGGCCGATATATGTATGTTTAACCAGGAATCCAGGCGGCATTAAATCTTGGATGATCACAGGGGCAACAATTGGTTGCGTGCAAAAAAAAGCTGCCCAGTAAATCTTGGATAATTACAGGGGCAACAGCTGGTTGCGTGCAAAAAAACGCCGCCCATATTAAAATTTAATGCATAAGATGCTGATAAAAAATATCAGTAAAGACAATCATCAAGAATACAAAAGCATCAGGAATGTACAGGAGGGACAATATGGAAACAAAAAGTATTTTATATAACCTTAGGACTAAAAATGGTCTGTCGCAGGATGAGTTGGCGGAGAAAGTCTTCGTTACAAGGCAGGCAGTTTCACGTTGGGAAAATGGCGAAACTGTACCAAATACAGAAACATTGAAACAACTTTCAAAACTGTATAATGTTTCAATCAACACGCTGTTGGGGCTGCCTCATAAACTCATTTGCCAGTGCTGCGGAATGCCGCTGGAGGATGAAATCATGGGAAGAAATGAGGACGGATCAATAAATGAGGATTATTGCAAATGGTGCTATGCAGATGGAACTTACACCTACAGTAATCTGGATGATCTGATAGAGGTTTGCATTCCTCATATGGTAAATGCTGATTTCACAGAGGAGCAGGCGAGAGAGTATCTTAAAATGACTCTGCCTAATTTGGATTACTGGAAAAGATATGATGAACTCGGGGATGGCGGAAAGTTTGAGGAGTTTAAGCAGAAGCTGATAAATGAGATAAATGAACTTCATATCGACGGTATGCCAAAACTCACAAAGTTAAATGCTCTTGTGGGAAAATATGTCAATCTGGAATATAGACTCCCAAGTGGACTTAATGTGAAATTTCTGGATGATCAGGTCACATATCTTGGAAATCAGCTGGAATCAGAGATCGTAGATGGGCTTTGTTTTGGAGTCATTGCTAATATGGATTTCATTTTAATCTGCACCTATGAGGAAGAAGGAAAAAATCCAGAGTTGATAATGTATAAGAAGAGATGATATGTTATGAACACAGCGCGTAGGAAATGAGAAATAATGTTATGACATTGAGAACTGGCGGAAATATAAAAAATTTATATTGACAATGAGTTGTCTGTTAATTATACTCATAAAATATTATTTTCAGAAAGCGAGACATTATGGGAAATCTTATTCTTGTCACAGTGCATATGGTAAAACCACAATCCGTGAACGTCCTTCAGGGGTTTGTTTTTGATATGCATGATGAGGATAGGGGAAGCTGTAAGTAATAATTTTAGCTTTATTAAATGATACCGTTAACATAGCCTCATCAAGCGAAATGTTTGATGAGGCTTATTTTTTTACAAGGAGGCTCTGACATGAAGATTAAAGAACAAAGATTTATATTACCTGACGGCTGCGAGGTTACCATTAAGAGTGCTGGCCCAGAGGATGCAATGAAGATAAAACTTCATAGAGAAGCAACTGCGGGGGAGACTCATTTTATGGCAAGGGAACCGGAAGATGGGCAGATTGATCTTCAGCTGATAAGAGCGGGGATTTGCAGTATTTCCGAAAGTGACAGGGATTTTTTAGTCAGTGCTTTTATCGGCGACGAGCTGATCGGTGATCTTGGGGTGACTCTAGTAAGGCCGCATTTAAAATATCTTCATCGAGCCTACCTGGGAATGTCAATCCGCGAGGCTTATACGGGGATGGGGCTTGGAAGCTTTATGATGAAGGTTGCGCTGGAGCAGGCAAAGGAAAATGGATTTGAGCAGGTTGAACTTGGCGTGTACAGCGATAATGACAGAGCAAGGCACATGTATGAGAAAATGGGCTTTAAGGAATACGGAAAGAATCCGAGGGCATTCAAGCTTAAGGATGGCACATATAGGGATGAGATCATTATGGCAAATATCTTTGAGTAAAGAGCCTGAATCAACGGCCTTACGGTAAATGAAAAAATGTGTAAAGGAGATCAACAATATGAAGCGTGAACTTGAAACAGATAGATTAATTCTTAGAACAGTAACAACTGACGATGCAGAGGCGATATTTAAGTGGACATCAGATCCTGACGTAAATACATTTATGAATTATACAGTCCATGAAAGTGTAGATTTCACAAGGGAATGGATTAAAACAAGAAATATTGATGGGGCGGCTGAATTTGATCTGGGATTTGTTTTAAAAGAAACAGGTGAGATGATCGGAATGGGAGGACTATTTTATAAAAAGGATATAGATGCCTGGGAGATTGGCTATAATCTTAGAAAAGATTACTGGGGAAAAGGGCTGGTTCCAGAGGCGATACGTGCACTTATCGATTATGTAGATAAAGAAAAAGGCGTGCGTGCCATTGTAGGTGAATTTGCTGTTGATAATAATAAGAGCAGGCGTGTAATGGAAAAGCTTGGTATGACTTACTGGAAAGACAGCAAGTATTCTAAAATGGATGGAAGCAAAACATTTGAAGCGCGCGTATATAGGAGAGAACTAAAGTAAGAGAAAGTCAGTATTCTATATTTGTTGGAAGTAAAACATTTGAGGTACGTATATTTAGAAAGGGGAGCTGCTATGATCATTGAAAATATTGATAAGGGAAAGGCATTTGACTGGGGAAAAACTTCCGCAGATTATGCAAAATTTAGGGACATTTATCCACAGACGTTTTATGACATGATATTGGAACTGGGGCTTTGCAAGGATGGACAGAAGGTTTTGGATCTAGGTACTGGAACCGGCGTTCTTCCAAGAAATATGTATAAGTACGGCGCCAAATGGACTGCTGCGGATGTTTCAGAAAATCAGATTCAGCAGGCGAAGCTACTTGCAAGTGAATCGGATATGGATATAGATTTCTTTGTGGCAGGAGCTGAGAAAGTATCATTTCCGGATGATACATTTGATGTGATAACTGCATGTCAGTGCATCTGGTATTTTAACCATGACATAACCGCGCCGCAGTTTGCAAAGATGCTGAAAAAGGGCGGGAAATTCTTGATTCTTTACATGGGATGGCTTCCGTTCGAGGATGAGATTGCAGGAAAAAGCGAAGAGATCATTTTAAAATATAATCCTAACTGGACAGGCTGCGGGGATAAGGTTCATCCGGTTCTGGTTCCGGAGCAGTACCTGGAGTTTTTTACTTTAAAGATCAGGAAGGAAGTAAGAGTGGACATTCCATTTTCAAGAGAGGGATGGCATGGACGAATGAGGGCCTGCAGAGGCGTTGGCGCATCTATGACAGGGAACACACTTGCAGCGTGGGACAAGGAACATATGGATATGCTGGAAAATAATGCTACAGAGAACTTCCTAGTGAAACATTATATATCAATCGCAGAGCTGGAGGTTTTAAAATAAAAAGCATAGTTAAATAATATACAAGTTGACATAAAAATGGACCATAGCCCCCGGGACTATGGTCCATTTTTATGTCAACTTAACAGACGGTTGTTAAAACTCTAAATTTACGTTGTTGTGGGGAAGGGCTTGATGCTTTAAAATGAACCTTGTCAGTTGAAACTGAAGCTTCGTTTCTTCAAAATATAAAAAGGAGAATACGTAAAATGAATATTGGCAATAAGATTAAAGCCCTTCGTTTAAAGGCAAGTGCAACACAGGAAATGTTAGCAGAGGCTCTTGGTGTAAGCAGTCAGTCTGTTTCTAAATGGGAGAATAATGTATGTGCCCCTGATATATCACTGCTTCCGGCGATTTCGGAATTCTTTGGAGTAACTATAGATGAGCTTTTTGATTTAACAACAGATCAGAAATTACATCGAATAGAAAATATGCTTGATTATGAGACTGAACTTACGGATGAACAGTTCAGAAGCACGGAAGCCTTTTTACAGGAAATAAAAGATTCATATAATGAAAATAATCCTGGAAAAGTAAAAGGAAGGATAGAGTCATTTTTAGCACATCTTTACCATCATAGAATGGTGAGTGATGGTAGATACGTCAGCCTTTATGCAAGGAAGGCTATGAATCTTCATCCAAATTTAAAGGAAGATCAATGGCTGCTTGCAAAGAGCGAAGGCGCATATGTTTGGGACTGGAATGCAGGACAGCATAGTAAAACGATAGATTTTTATAAGAACCTTGTTGATAAAAATCCAGAAATAGGTAGAAATTACCTTTTCTTAATGGATAATCTGATTGCAGATCATAGAACAAATGAAGCCTCTTGTTTCTTAAATAAATATAAAGAATTAGCTGATCATAAGGAAGTCTTGGTTCTGGTATATGAAGCCTATATTGCATTTGCTGAGTACCGAGCTAAAGATGCATGGGAAATAGTATCAAGACTTGAGAATGACTATCCTGACAGTTATGATGCTATCTTTGAAGTAGCTGGAATATATGCAAATAATGCAAGATATGAAGAAGCGCTAAAGAGATATAAAAAAGCCGAGGAATTAAGCAAGGCTGATAAGGAACATGTATTTATGGATCATTTGCAGGCGCAGGCTTTGATATATGAAATTCTTGGAAGATATACTGAGGCTTATGACTATGTTCAGCGCCAGATTGATTTCCTTAAAGATGAATGGAACATAACAGAAGGTGCAGATGTGGATGCACTCGAAGAAGAGAAAAACAGATTATTGAATCTCTTGTTATAATTCCATTATCAAATTAAAGATTGGAAAGAAACATTTATGAACATACAGATTGTAGAAGATGATAGATCACTAAGCGATGGAATAGAGATTTCCCTTTCAGACGGGGAGGCTACATTTTCCTTTAGGTTTATTCATAAAAGAGGGAGAAATTAGTAATTGACATTATGGCATATATGCCATAATATGATTCTAAGGGGGGATGATATTGGATTTTGTAGTTGTAGCATATGAAAAAAGAAATGGGGAAGTTCCAGTTGAAGACTTCTTAGATTCACTTGATTTAAAAATGAGAGTTAAGATGTATGGTATGATTAGCATACTTCAGGAAAAGGGAAATCAACTGAGAGAACCATATAGTAAACATCTTGATGATGGGATTTTTGAGTTGCGTTGCAAGGTGGGGAGCAATATTACGCGCGTTCTTTATTTCTTTTATTATGAGGGACAGATAGTTCTTACAAATGGATTTGTGAAGAAAACTCAAAAGGCTCCGAAAGAAGAAATTAGACTTGCTAAGGAGCGCAGATCAGATTATATAGAAAGGATGAACAAGTCATGAGAACATTTAACGATATGCTTGAAAAGCAGATGCAGAATGAAGAATTCAAAAAAGAGTATGACGCTATTCAGCCTGAGATGAATGTTATCAGAGCCATTGTTGATGCTAGAACTTCAATGAATTTAACACAAAAAGAATTGGCAGAAAAAACAGGGATTAACCAGGCGGATATAAGTAAGATAGAGAATGGAACAAGAAATCCATCACTTAATCTCTTGAAGAGATTAGCGGATGGCATGGGAATGACATTAAAGATTGAGTTTGTTCCAAAACAAAAAGCA
>CAMKMR010000101.1 GCA_946413945.1 uncultured Lachnospiraceae bacterium
AGATCAGTAAAGTAGATGTAACAACTAAGGAAGAACTTGAAGGAGCAACAATCCAGATCCTTGATAGCGAAGGAAAGGTTGTTGTACTTAATGGCAAAAAGTTAGAGTGGGTATCAACTAAGGAAGCTCATGAAATAGTTGGACTTAAGACAGAAACAACTTATACCTTAAGAGAAACAGTAGCACCAGAAGGATATACAATTGCAGCAGATACAAAGTTCGAATTAAATAAGGACGGAAGTATCAACAGTGATAAGACAACTGCAACAACAGATAATGGAATACTTCTTGTTAATGATGATATGACATCAGTAAAAGTTAGCAAGGTAGATATTACAAATGACGAAGAACTTGAAGGTGCTCGTATCCAGATCCTTGACAAGGATGGAAATGTTGTTGAAGAGTGGGTATCAACTAAGGAAGCACGCGAGATAACAGGTCTTAAGACAGGAGAAACATATACATTAAGAGAAACAGTAGCACCTGATGGATATGCAATTGCTACAAATACTAAGTTTGAACTTAATGCTGATGGAACAATCAACAAAGATAAGACTACAACTGTAACTGATTCAACTGGAAGAATGCTTGTACAGGATAAGAAGACATCAGTAAAGATCAGTAAAGTTGACATTGCTAATGGAGAAGAACTTGAAGGAGCAACAATCCAGATTCTCGATGGTGATGGAAAAGTTGTAGTACTTGATGGTAAAAAGGCAGAGTGTGTATCAACTAAGGAGCCTCACGAAGTAGTTGGACTTACTGTAGGAAAGACATATACATTAAGAGAAACAGTAGCACCAGCAGGTTACACTGTAGCAACAGATACAAAGTTTGAGCTTAATCTTGATGGAACTGTAAATACAGTAAATACAACAGCAACTATTGATAATGGAGTCATTCTTGTAGAAGACAGTATGACATCAGTTAAGATTAGCAAAACTGATATTGCTAATGGAGAAGAACTTGAAGGAGCAACAATCCAGATTCTTGATGAAAATGGAAAGGTTGTAAAGATCAACGGTTCAGATCTTGAATGGGTATCTACAGATGAAGCTCATGAGATAAAGGGACTTGAAACAAAGAAGAAGTATATTCTTCGTGAAACAGTAGCACCGGATGGATATGCTATAGCAACAGATACATACTTCCAGTTAAAGGAAGATGGAACAGTAGATACAGCAAATACAACTACAGCAATAAGAGAAGATGGAGTACTTCTTGTAGAAGATACAATGACATCGGTAAAAATCTCTAAGGCTGATATAACAAGCGGTGAAGAACTCGCAGGAGCAACAATCCAGATTCTTGATGAAGATGAAAAGATTGTAAAGATCAACGGTTCAGATCTTGAATGGGTATCTACAGATGAAGCTCATGAGATAAAGGGACTTACAACAGGAAAGAAGTACATTCTTCGTGAGACTGTAGCTCCAGAAGGATATTGCATTGCAACTGATACATACTTTGAATTAAATGAAGATGGAACAGTAAATGCTACAAAGACAACGGCAAAGATAAAAGATACTTCAGATAACAGTCTTCTTGTTGAAGATTCATTAACAAGGATCTACATAAGTAAGAAGGATGTTGAAGGAATCAATTCTCTTGAAGGTGGAGTACTTCAGATTTTAAATGAAGACATGACAATTGCTAAGGATAAAGATGGCAATGAGATTGAAGCCGTAACTACTGATGGTGAGTACACTGAAATTACAGGCCTTGTTGCAGGAAAGAAATATTATATTCATGAAAAGACTGCACCAAAGGGTTATAAGCTAACAGCTGATTTAGTGTTTACACTTAAAGAGGATGGTACAGTTGATTTCAAGGGTGCTACAAAGGAAGTTGATGGTCATACAGTAATGATCATGAAGGATGCGGTTACTTCACTTAACTTTACTAAGGTAGGTAAGGTAAATGAGAAGTGTGCAGATGATTCTAAGAAGACAGAACCATTAGAAGGCGTTACATTTAAAGCAACTCTTCTTGATACAGAAGGTAAGCCATTAACTAATGACGATGCATTTACAGCAACTGCGGTATCAAATGAAACTGGCTCGGTAATATTTGAAAATATTCCGGCTGGTGATTATATGATCGAAGAAGTATCTACTTTAGATCATTATGAACTTGATGATACAGTTTACTATGCAAAGGTAAGCGATGCAGAGGATTCAGTATTTGAAGGTCTTACAAGAGATTTTGAGGCTACAGATGCTGTGGTTAACAATACGCTTGTAAATGATCAGTACAGAACAGATATCGTTCTTCAGAAGGTGGCAGAAAATGATCCATCTAAGTCTCTTCCGGGTTCTTTATATGAACTTTCAAAAGAAGTTGTTGGAGTAGATGGAAGTAAAGAAAAAGTTGTTATTGCAAGAGAAAGAACAGGCTTTGAAGGAAGACTTAAGTTTGCAGGAGTTCTTGCAGATGTAGAGTACACTATCACAGAGCTTGAAGATCCAGATGGATATTACTTATCAGAAAAGCCTATCCATATTACATTCAGACTTGTAGCTGATCCACAGGATCCTAACAAAACTATTGTTGTATTTGATGCCGCAAGTTTTGATGGTGGAGAAGGTACTGCAACTATTGATGAGAATGGTGATATTACATGGTTTGAGCCAGTAACAGTTGTAAAATTTGCCAAGTACGATGAGGCTGGAAAGTTCCTTCCAGGGGCAACACTTCAGGTTATCGATGAAAAGGGTAATGTGATCGTTGAACCATGGATAACAGGAACAGATTACAAAGTGGTTTCTGGAATATTTGTTTCAGATGCAAGCATTGAATATAGACTTGTAGAACTTGCAGCTCCAAAGGGATATGAAAAGGCAGATGATATAGCATTCCATCTTGACGATGAAAAGGTTGGACCTAATGCGGGTAAAGAAATCATTGTTTCAATGACTGATAAGCTGAGCCATGAGGCAAAGGACGCAGATGTTATAGATGAAAAGCCAGATGGAAATAATGATTCGGTTACAAATATTCAGACAAATGATAATGCACCAATAATTCCTGTTGCAGGACTTATGATCTTATCATTAGTAGGATTTGTAGTAATCTTTTCAAAGAAAAAGAAAAATAAAAAGGAAGCTAAAGTATAGGCTTTGAACTTGGGGACGCGGAAATAACTTTCGCGTCCTTTTTAAATATATGGCAGATATAAGACCTTAGTGATGATAGAATGGTAAGATTATGGTATGTACAGTAGTTGGTGTTTTAAGTTAAGAAGAATTATGACTATAAATTTAGCCTTGAAAGAATGAAATGAAGTTTATATAATTACTTTAGCTTATTAAAGTTATTAGGAAAAAACTATAAGATGCAGTTGTTTTTTAAAAAAACAAAGTACCAGGAGGAAAAAATGAGACAGGAAACAAAGTGCATTCAGGCAGGATATATGCCAAAGAATGGTGAATCAAGGATGATACCTATCGTTCAGAGTACAACATTTAAGTATGATACAAGTGAGGATATGGGTAAGCTTTTTGACCTTGAAGCAGAAGGCTATTTCTATACAAGACTTCAGAATCCTACAAATGATTATGTGGCAGCAAAGATTGCGGCTCTTGAAGGCGGTACAGCAGCAATGCTTACTTCGTCAGGACAGGCAGCAAATTTCTTCTCAGTTTTTAATATAGCCAATGCGGGAGATCATATTGTTGCATCAGCCTCAATCTACGGTGGAACTTTCAATCTGTTTAATGTAACTATGAGAAAGATGGGGATTGATTTCACATTTGTTGATCCAGAATGCACAGATGAAGAATTAGAAGCAGCATTTAAGCCTAATACTAAAGCTGTGTTTGGAGAAACTATCGCCAACCCGGCTCTTATAGTATTTGATATTGAGAGATTTGCAGATGCAGCTCATAAGCATGGAGTTCCTCTTATCGTTGATAATACATTTGCTACACCAATCAATTGCAGACCATTTGAATTTGGAGCAGATATCGTAACGCACTCAACAACAAAATATATGGACGGACATGATGCGACTGTTGGTGGAGCTATCGTAGATTCAGGTAAATTTGACTGGATGGAGAATAAGGATAAGTTCCCAGGACTTACAACTCCTGATGATTCTTATCATGGAATCACATATGCGGAAAAATTTGGAAAAGAAGGTGCATTTATAACAAAGTGTACAGCTCAGTTAATGCGTGATTTTGGAGCTATTCAGGCACCAATGAATGCATATTTCCTTAACCTTGGGCTTGAATCTCTTGCTGTAAGAATGGAAAGACATTGCAGCAATGCAATGAAGGTTGCCAAGTTCCTTGAAGCAAATGAAAAGGTTGCATGGGTTAATTATCCAGGTCTTGAGTCAAATAAATATTATGAAATGGCAAAGAAATATATGCCAAATGGAACTTGCGGTGTTGTTTCATTTGGAGTTAAGGGTGGAAGAAAGGCGGCAGAAGAATTTATGAAGCATCTTAAGGTTGCTATCATAGCAACCCATGTTGCTGATGCTCATACCTGCGTTCTTCATCCGGCTTCATCAACTCATCGTCAGCTTACAGATGAAGAGCTTGTTAAGGGTGGAGTTCTTCCGGATCTTATCAGACTTTCTGTTGGTATCGAAAATGTAAATGATATCATTGAAGATCTTCAGCAGGCATTAGACGCTATAAAGTAATAAAAAATGTTTTTACCGATCAATAAAAAAGAAATACAAGAAAGAGGTTGGAATCAGGCTGACTTTGTCTATGTTATAGGCGATGCTTATGTGGATCATTCGTCATTTGGACCAGCCATTATAAGTCGTACCTTAGAGGCACATGGTTACAAAGTTGCAATCCTTTCCCAGCCGGATCATAAAGACTCACATAGTATAAGCCAGCTGGGAAAACCAAGACTTGGATTCCTTGTTTCTGCAGGAAACATGGATTCAATGGTGAACCATTATACGGTAAATAAGAAAAGAAGGCATGAGGATGCCTATACGCCTGGAGGAAAAGCTGGCAAAAGACCGGATAATGCCACAATATGCTATTGCCAGATGATAAGAAAAGAATATGGAAATGAAATGCCCATAATAATAGGCGGTATAGAAGCGAGTTTACGGCGTCTGGCACATTATGATTATTGGGCTGATATGTATAAAAAATCCATACTTCTTGATTCTGGGGCGGATCTTCTTATATATGGAATGGGAGAACTGGCTTCAGTTGAAGTGGCAGATGCATTAAATGCAGGAATTGCTGTAAGAGATATAACTTATGTAGCAGGAACGGTTTATAATGCTGAAAATCTGGACAGTGTATATGATCATCTGATGCTTCCGTCTTATGATGACTGTTTAAAAGATAAGACAAAATATGCAGAATCTTTCAGGATTCAGTATATGAATACAGACAGTATCAGTGGTAAAACTCTGGTTGAGCAGTATGGAGCTCATAGATTTGTGGTTCAGAATCCGCCTATGAGGCCTCTTAGCAGTATGGAGCTTGATGATGTATATGCTCTTCCTTATGAGAATAGGTGGCATCCGTCATATGATTCCCAGGGGGGAGTACCTGCATTTGGGGATATAAAGTTTTCCATTACTGCTAATAGAGGCTGTTTTGGAGGCTGCAGCTTCTGTGCCATTACTTTCCACCAGGGAAGAGTTTTACAGGCCCGGTCAAAAGAATCAATCCTAAAGGAAGCAAAATGGATGACTGAGCAGCCTGATTTTAAAGGCTATATCTATGATCTGGGTGGGCCTACGGCAGATTTTGATCATCCTGCCTGTGATAAACAAAAGAAATATGGAGTCTGCCCAAATAAGCAGTGCCTATATCCGCAGGTCTGCCCTAATATGAAGGTTGATCATAAGGCTTATGTTCAGCATCTTAGAGATCTAAGAAGCCTCCCAAAAGTTAAAAAGGTGTTTATCAGATCAGGTATAAGATTTGATTATGTACTTGCTGATAAGGACGATACCTTTTTAAGGGAACTTATTAAATATCATATAAGTGGACAGCTGAGAGTCGCTCCGGAACATGTAACGGATCATGTGCTGGATCTGATGGGTAAGCCAAGAAGTGATGTCTATAAAAAGTTCTGTCAGAAGTTTGAAAAGATAAATAAAGAATATAAGATGGATCAATATCTTGTGCCATATCTTATATCATCTCATCCGGGATCAGATTTAAATGATGCTATTGCTTTAGCGGAAGCTATAAGAGATATGGGCTATATGCCGGAGCAGGTTCAGGATTTTTATCCGACTCCATCTACTGTGTCTACTGTCATGTATTACACAGGTATCGACCCAAGGACCATGAAGAAAGTGGCTTCAGTGCATGATATGCATGAAAAAGCTATGCAGAGAGCTCTGCTTCAGTATAAGAAACCGGAAAATTATGAGCTGGTAAAAGAAGCATTGATCAAAGCAAAAAGGCAGGATCTTATTGGCTTTGGAGAAAAATGTCTCATCCCACCAAGAAAAATGTTAGAAAGAGCTAGTCAGAAAGATGTACACAAAAAGACTGGGGATAAACATGATCTGAAAGATAGACGTAAAAAGACTGGGGATAAACGTGATCTGAAAGATCTACATAAAAAGAACGGGGATAAGAATGACCTGAAAATAAAGTCTAAAAAGTCACAAGG
>CAMKMR010000102.1 GCA_946413945.1 uncultured Lachnospiraceae bacterium
TCAATCTCTTCTTTCTTAAATTTATAATAAAGCTTTACATCATCAAAAAAATGTCTCGTTACTATATCAAGAGTAAGAATTTTTATCAGACTATAAAGATCAGCTTCATTTCCTCTTACACCTACCACTCCATATTTCTTTAGGTCTAAAGTAATAGGTACTTCCTTTATTATTTCGTAAGAATCCTTTAAAAGATCCGGATAATCCATAAGCGGATCATCTGATGCAATGCATTCCTTCTCTTTAATATTAAGATTTCTTGAAGCCTTTATCTCTCCCTCTCCAAGTCTTACTGTAAGAAAATCATCATCCTCTTTAGTCTTTTCAAAAAGATGATTATCAAAATTTCTTACCTCATTTAATTCTATCTCTGGAGCAATATAAATCTCCTGCCTCTTAACTTTTTCCTTTTCTCTTTCGTCCTGAATATATTTTTCCTTTTCTTTCATATATTCAGTATAATTTTTAACTCTTTTCTCTTCGTCCCTACTATTCTTTTTCTTTTGTCTTATGTGGGTAAAGATTGATGTCACTATGCCCATGCCCATCATTACAGCTATATAAACAGCAAACATAGGATTAGCATTCATCTTAGACCTTAATCCAACAGAAATGATCAGCATAAGTAATGAAGGAAGTATCGTTATGAATAGATTTTCCTTTTCCACTTCTTTTTTATTATCTGGTGGCAAAACATCTATCTTTTCATCAGAGATTACATTTTTAAGTCTTACATTTTTTATAAATTTTGGATATTTAAATGAATTATTAGAAGTTCTAATTATCTCTTCTCCAACTTTTGATATGATACTTCTATCCTCTGAATCGGTATAAAGATAAAGATCCTGCAAATAAAATTTATAACCATCAAAGGTTAAGAAATCCCTGTTTTTTAGAGCGATAACCTTTTCTTTTACCTCTATCCCGTTGATAAAAATGCCATTCTTTACCTGATTAACATTGATTATATAAGAATTTCCCTGCTGAGTCATGGTAAGATAATCCCCTTCAGCCATTTCCCCATCCAAAAAAATCCTTGAAAAGTCAGTTCCCCCAAGGCAAAGATTATTTACATTACTAAGATCGATCTTTCTAAGATAATCACAAGGCACACTGTCAAAATCCATCTGTAATGAGATACTAAAGAGTATCGCATCACCATTGGTATAGCGAAATAACATTTCCTTTCCTCTTGAGATGATACCGCTATATTTTATTGCAATACTTCCGCTGTCAATATAAATGTCTCTGTTACAGCTTACTGACCAGTCCCCATTTTTTTCATTATAAAATCTTATTTCAAAATCACAGAAGAATTCGCTTCTTTCAAATCTTATACGTGATGCCTTAGTTGTTCCTATAACCAGTTCATCACTAAATTCTCCCGTAAGTATAACTTCTTCATATATCCTGTTTCCAGATATGATGATCTTATTTCGTTCCTTCCCTCTAGCTGCCATCTTTTATTCCTTAATCAATATTGTATCGATATTCCCTTTATTTTTACATTATTAAGCTTACGTCACATGTTACTTCCCAGACCTGGGCATCAATCTCACAGATAATACACAATACTTCCCTGATGCAGGCCATATTCATAGAGCTTTTTATCTCCCCTTAAAAGTACTGTTGGATTATTCGCTCTAAGGAAAATATTGTCAGGATATGAAGTGTCTATATCAAGTCCATAGGCCTCTATAAGCCCCAGTATCAGTTCTCTTGCAGTAATATCTGAACTTACTTCAATATCATGCTGTTCTTTTTTTCTTTCATCTCTAAAATCGAGAATGATCTTATCCAAAGTTTTCACCCCTTAATTTTTACATTATGCTATATCCATAGCCTTAATCATCATTGTATTAATTACGTTACACCAGAAGCATTGCTGTATTTTTTAATATATCTGTCTTTGACAAATCCTCCACCCAGTTTTCATTATAAAAATTATAAGCCGGGATGGTATCCACAACTTCTTCATCTATATCGGTGACATACATATTTTTTATTAACATTATCTTATTTCTTTCACTTGTCCTTATTTCATTTTTAAACTTTTCATAGGCATACCGCGAAATTTTATCATCTTTTAAAACATTGATGATTCTGTCTGAAACAGCCATCATTTCCTGAGAAAATGTATCAAAACTGCCATTATCATCAAGTATGATAAAATCATACCTTCCTGTTTTTTTGATCATGTTAAAAAGATTGATATATTGATCAGCTTCTATCCCCATAGCTACTCTTGAATTATTCCACGGGAGAAAATAGTCGAATCTGCCGTAATATATCATCTGGTCAAGAAAAGATATAAGATTATCATCCTTTCTCATTACCACTCTTTCCATACCCTCTGATATACTGTCATTAATCCCAGCAAGTATATGATTTCTTTGTATCTCATCAAGGGATATATATATGACTGACCTGTTAAGATCTGCTAATCTTAAAGCTATGCTAAATGCAGCTCTGGTTTTTCCTGCCCCACCAAGTTGCGATGTTACCATAATAGTAGAAGTACTTTTCTTTCCGGATGAAAGTTCAATCTTTCTATCATCCGCAGGAAGTCCTAAGGCCCCTATTATCTTATGAAAAAGCTCTTTTACTCCGCCATATTTATCTACATATTCTACCTTTGACATGGACTGCATCATCCTAAGATCCATGGAAGATGTTCGTTCATACATATTACTTGATGCTGCAGTTCTGATATTTCCAACAGTGCTTTCTGTAAGAACAAATAAACGCCCTATATTTTGTCTTGAAACAGAATCTGTCATCATTTTTTCATCTATCACAAGACAATCTATTACCTGCGGCTTTGCCATGAAAGAATTAAGATAATCCCGACTGCTTATAAGTTCAAGGCTGATAAGACTCTCCTCATGACTTATCAGCATCATTTCAAGATTAGATATATAATTTTCATCTTCTTCAACTAAAATGATTCTCTTTTTATTCATAAGTTATAAACTGTACCTCATATTCCACATTTGAAAATCTTACCCTGTCCCCTGCCTTAAGAGGAATATACTGATCAGAAAAGATCTTTATATCATTAACAAAAGTTCCATTCGTGCTGACTAAATCCTTTATAAAAAGCTGTCCATTTTGAAATAATATTTCAGAATGTTCCCTGCTTATTCCCTGAAAATTAAGAACCAGCAGCTCTTCTGTCTCAGACGCCTTACTTCTTCCAACAATAAGTTTTTCTTTATTTATCAAAAATACAGGATTTGCCACATTAGATGGAACCAACTTAAATACAGGTCTTAATGCAGAGTAATCTCTTTCCTTTGATATACCCGCTCCATATTTCCCTGCAAGGATATTCCTATATAAATCTTCCAGAGAATTATTTTCATCAGCAAGATCCTTATATATAGCAAGGCATCTTTGGCTGTTTACAAATATAGAATCGCTGATATACCTCTGCATCATATATTTTATATTATTCTCACAAATCCTTCTTTTATTCGGATCAAGGCCTGTTGTTGCAGGGATCGCCAGTGTCATTATCATTCTTTGGGCAGGATCATAATAGAAATGCCTGAAATCAAGAGAGATACATTCCAGCGGAAAAACCGTATCAACAGCTATATGACATAACACCTCCGGAATAGAAAGCAGCACCCTGATAAATGTTTCTTCATCCATCATCCTTATATCTGAATAAAAATTCCTGAAAGAATTAACATTATAGATGATTTTTTCCTTTCCATTCTGTTTTAAAAGATAACCCTTTATGATACCTGGAGTTGTTCCTTTTTCAATGATAGGAAGTACATTGGAAAGAAGCATATTTTCATCTTCTATAATGAATCCCATATAATTTTCATTTTGTATTTCTCTTACCTTATCCATTACTTACACCTGTCCGATCCTTTTGATCTTTTAATACCTATATGTTTTTTCTAAATATCTTAATTCTATCAACTTACCTTTTCTTTATTTCCCGGCATAAAATAAAACTTGATCTGCATTTCTTTATCAAATAATACTTTTTCTTTTTTTGTAAAAACATCTATTCTTACAGTTTTTCCATTCTTTATCACATAGGCATATCGGCCATCCAAGGCAAGTATTTTATCTGCGCTTCCAAGATTTCTATGATAAAACTTCAGCTTATATTCCAGTCCTTTATCAGTAATATAAAGCTCTCCATCTCCTGAAAGATCCTTATTACTTATATCTGCTTCTTTAATTTTCAGCTTCTTTCCATCAGTTCTTTCATTAGTATCATTAACCGAACTTTCATCATCCTTATCTGATATTTCATATATTGTTAATGAATCTATCTTAATGCTGTTTTTATCAATTTTTACAGAATCAGCCATATCACTTCTTAAGTCCTTAAGATAATATTCATCCTTATTATTTTTATATATGATAAATAGATTTTCTGAATCCGTTGATATGACAGTCTGATCAAAAGAAATGATATATCCATATCTTTCATCACCATATGAAAAGAAAACATCATTTACATCAGATGCAACTATAACCTGTGAATCTCCAGTCTTCTTCTTATATATAAGCTGTCCATCTGCTTGTAAAAATAAAATCCCATCTTCTTTATAAAAGAGTGCTTTTGTTATTTTTTCTCCGATCTCATTTACTGCTGAAGAGCAAGATACCATAAAAGCTTTATTTTTCTCTGTGTCGTTATAAATTATCTCGCCTTCATCTGTGACACCTGCAACCTCTATTATCCCTTCTTTTTTTTCTTCATGATATATCTTAACTATTTCCTGATCTTCTTTCTCAAGATAAAGATCAAAGGTGTGCATTGTGATCGTCTTATTTTCAGATGGTTTATAGCCTTCTTCTATATAAGTATACGAACTGTTAATCTGATAAGCCGCATAACTTCTTCCGGAACTTATAACATAATTTAACGCATTCTCATTTGTCTTTATCCATTTATCTGCATCACTATTTTCAGCTGATCTGTTTAAATAAGAGTATACATTTTTAACTTCTACTAACTCCTCATTCTTATCTATATAGTAACAGTCATCAAGAGACTTAGCCTTTTTATCAACAAAGCATATATCCGACTCTTTTAAACCTTTGATGTATTTTTTATATTGCTTAAAAATATAAATACCAGCTGATACTGTGATAATTATAAGCACAATAAAAAAAGCTGAAACAAGAATTAATATCTTCCTTTTCTTGCTCCATCTTTTTCTTTCTTTTATTTTATAATCAGGGATAACGGATGTTCTTATCTTTGAAGGCTCTTTTTCTGAATCATGCGAAACCTCTTCTATCGCCTCCGTCGTATTACTACTTTTTTTATCTTCTACTGATTCAAAAGATTCTTTACTTTGCTCTTTTAAATTACCTATTCTATCCAGATCAAGAATCGTTGTTTCATCTGAATTAAATACTTCAGATGAATCCTGAGGCAGCATAGCTGCCTCAGAATCCTTATTTATACCTATTCCATTTTCTTTTCTGCCTGCCACCAATACATTTTTAATCGGAGTATCGCAGAAAGGACAAACCCTTTCTTCTCCAATCTCAGCACCACATTTTTTGCATCTCATTGTCTATACCTTAAGATTTCATAATAATTCAATAACCTTATCTCTAGGGATAATTCCAAGATATCTTGGTCCATCTGTAATTACTATCTGTTCAGCATCAGTATCACGTAAAAGCTTCTTTATTCCTTCTGTACCACTTTCAATTTTCTTATACTTGAACTTTCCATTTTTTTCATACTTATCAGTTATAAAAATATAAACTGACTGTTTACGGATTAAAGTATCATTTGTTTCTGGATCAATAGCTGTAAATAATTCTTTTTCATTTATAGTCTTGTTCCAAACCACCTCTTGTAAAATTGGTTCAACTTCCATAAAATACTGTAAATGATCAATTTGATTTTCCATTTTAGCCTGTGGAATAAATCTTGTTGTAATATTATCCAATAATAATAAGCATTCTATAAGTGATAACTTATTATAAGTATTTCTGTAATCTCCAACTGTATCTCCTGCATCAAATACCAGACGTAATATTTCGTTTTTTCTAGTCTCTGTAATCTCATATGGATCATTGAATTTTAATATTTTCATTGGATTAAATCTCATATTTATTCCCTTTCCTTCTTTTATTTCATTTATCATTTCTGTAGGAACTATAACTGATGCAGATTCATGTTTTAAAGAATTTACCTTTAAAAACCATGCAAGATTAACTCCAAAAACATCTGTTGCCATAGAATTATACTCCATATGGTAAATTCCAAGACACAGGGCAATATCTATTATTGCTTTTAAACTTGTCCCAACAGCATTTTTTTCTATTTTTGCAATTGGATACACTTCTTTCTGTAATTCCATATGATGGGCCTTAGCAAAATGTTTTGCCTTTTCATACTCATCAAATATAAATAGAATTTTTTTATTATCTACCAATCCAATAAAAGGTATCGATATACCAAACGCTAAATCAGCATTAAGTTTTGAAAGAATAATAAATAATTCATCTTTATTGTATATTTCCTTTGCTTTTAAAATAGCTTCCTGTTCAGTCATACGTTAGAATCCTTTCTACAAACAAGTAACTCGTCTGTCCTCACCTATCATAACCAAATCTT
>CAMKMR010000103.1 GCA_946413945.1 uncultured Lachnospiraceae bacterium
ACTATAATGGAATGCAGGCAGGCCAGAATTATAATGGAATGCAAGCGGGCCAGAACTATAATGGAATGCAGGCAGGCCAGAATTATAATGGAATGCAAGCGGGCCAGAACTATAATGGAATGCAGGCAGGCCAGAATTATAATGGAATGCAAGCGGGCCAGAATTATAATGGAACACAGGCAGGAGCTGATTATAACCAGAATTACAACGGAATGCAGCAGTATCAGAGTTATAACGGAATGCAAAATAATTCTAATTATGACGGATCGCAGTTTGATCCACAGGCAGGTTATTATTTACAGGAACAGGCACCAGTTGCGGCACCAACACAAAGACAGCCTATGGATCCAGAAAGAAAAGCAAAAATTGCTAAAGTATTCGGGGTCGCTTCAATGATAGCAGCGATAACTGTTGTTGTTGCGACAGTTTTAGTTCTTTTATTCTCTGTTATTCTTCCTGGTGGAAGAAAGTTTAAGGGAGCATCCGAAAAAGGCTATTCAGATATAAACACAGTAACAGATGCATCTGATAAAGCCAGTGATGATGAAGCTGATCCAGATGACAGTAAAAAGGATGCAGATGATAAAGGAAAGGGAGAGAAGGAGGACTAAAATATGAATAAGGCAAAAAAATATCTAGTGATCGGTATCATTTCTCTTGTTGTAATGATAGCGTCTATCATTTGTTTAAATAAAGTAGTACTTCCTTTAGCATATATGACTAAGGCTATGAATGCGATCGAAAAGAAGGATACTGCTACTGCAAAAAAATATATAGCTAAATTATCAGATTCTAATAAAGAAAAGTTTAAAGCGGAAATTGTGGACTTTGTTGTATATGAAACAAATCAGTACATCGCAGGAAAGTTAAGCTATGATGACTTAAAAGCGGAATTTATCACAATAGAGGATAGTAAGGAATATAAAGGTGTCACAGCTGAAGGTTTTGCAAGAGCTAATGCGATTGAAATTGATAAAACTGCCTGCAGCATTATTAAGAAAAAATCCGGAGAGGTAGAGAGCTCGGATGAAAAAACTGTATATAACATCTACAAGATACAGTTGGATGATACAAGTTATTTTGCTCTCTATTCTGACAGTGCGAGATCTAAATATAAAGAGATTGTGAAAGATTACCTCGAAAAAAAGGCTGTTGCAAAATATAACGACTTTTTAGATGAGAAGGCTGAATATGAGGATGTAAATGCTTATGTAGATCTTATTAACTACATACCTCTTTATTCAATAAAGATCGGTGACATAAGTACAGAACTTATATATGCACGTTATTATATGGATGATTATGATGAAGTAATAGAGCTGGTTGAAGAAGAGGAATATTTTAAAGCACTTAAGACCCTTAAATCTTCATTAAGATATAATGAAGATGATGAGCATTTTAAGCCATTTAAGAAAAAGTTCCAGGATCTTTACAATGAACTTTATGATACTACAAAGGAAAAGGCGATTGAAAAAGCTAAAAAAGCAATAGAAGCTTCAGATTATAAGCAGGTTAAGGATATTATCAGTGATCTTAAGGATTGCTATGGTGACAATGTAGATCTTTCCGATATTATGGATCTTTTACATCAGCCATGGATGGATGCTTACATCAAGTATATGGATGATTGGGAAGTGAATTTAAAGAAAGATCTGGCGAAAAAAGTAAAAATTGGAGATTATCTTACAGCAACTCCAGATGATTTCGATGATTATAAGCCAAAGTATTTTTCACTTTATGACTTTGACAATGATGATGTTCCTGAAATGATCCTTTCATATTCAAATATTGTTTATATTTTTACTTATGATGGAAATAATGTTGTGTTTACAGGACAAATATGGTATTACGCTGTAAGTGAGTCTAACGCCCTGATCGTAGATGGATATGTTACAGGCGATATTGGTGTGGATATACACCAGTTGCTGGAATTAAAAGGCACAAAGTGGGTTGCTACAAAAACCGCTGTTAAAGCAACAAAAGACGGCCTAACAATCTATGATGTAGATGGAATCATTGGAAATGATGAGGAAAAATATAATGAGAGAGTAAAGGAAATTGAGGAAAAAGAAGATAAATATTTCCTTCCTATGGGAAAAGAAATTTCGGAATATAAGGATTATATAGAAAATTATTATTTGTATTAATTTGCTATAGCGCATTTCTTTTGCTTTTCTTTGTCGGGACGATATGATATTATGACAGAAGTGCCATTTTCCTGCAGAAAGGAAAATATGGCACTTCGAAAAAATTAGGAAAAAGAAATTATTGTTTTCTAAATGTTTCGAGGATTGCGAAATGTCGCAATCCATATGTCAAAAAAGACAAAAATATCAGGAGGATTTACGATGTTAAAACTATACGACACAGGTGCATATCTTCTTAATGGTACTGAGATTGTAGCAGATGATAATGATGCTGCGGCAGTGCTTAAGCAGAAGGGTATCGATGTATCAAAAGAAGAAGCTGTTAAGAATACAATGGCTTATGGCATTTTAGAAAAGCATAATACAGCTTCAGATATGAATGTACTTAAGATCAAGTTTGATAAAATGACATCTCATGATATCACTTTCGTAGGGATCATTCAGACAGCAAGGGCATCAGGACTTAAAGAATTCCCTATTCCTTATGTACTTACAAACTGCCACAATTCTCTTTGTGCCGTAGGTGGAACAATTAATGAAGATGACCACATGTTTGGTTCCTCCTCATCAGGCTGTAATTCACCAGTTTGCTCGTGAAGAACTCGCTGAATGCGGAGCTATGATACTTGGATCGGACAGCCATACAAGATATGGTGCACTTGGAACTATGGCAATAGGAGAAGGCGGCGGAGAACTTGCAAAGCAGCTTCTTGGAAGAACATATGATGTCAAGAGACCAGGTGTTGTAGCAATATACCTTGATAATGAGCCTGTTAAGGGGGTTGGTCCTCAGGACGTTGCCCTTGCCCTTATCGGAGCTACATTTAAGGCTGGATATGTTAAAAATAAGGTAATGGAATTTGTTGGACCAGGTGTTGCAAAGCTTTCAACTGACTACCGTATTGGTATCGATGTAATGACAACAGAGACAACATGCCTTTCATCAATCTGGAAGACAGATGATGAAACAAAGAAATGGTACGATGTTCATTACAGACCGGAAGCTTATAAAGAGCTGAATCCTGGCGCAGTTGCTTATTATGATGGACTTGTATATGTGGATCTTGCTAAGATAAGACCAATGATCGCAATGCCATTCCATCCAAGTAACGTATACACTATCGAAGAATTAAAGGCTAATCTTAGTGACATCCTTCACGATGTTGAAGAAGCCGGTAAGAAACAGCTTACAGGAAATGTCGATTTTAAGCTTACAGATAAGATAAGAGATGGCAAGCTTTATGTTGATCAGGGAATAATCGCTGGATGTGCCGGTGGTGGTTTTGAAAATATCTGTGATGCAGCAGATATCTTAAAGAATCATTATATTGGAAATGATGAGTTCACCCTTTCGGTATATCCTGCAAGTACACCTATCATGATGGAACTTGCTAAGAATGGTAAGATGGCTGAACTTCTTGAAACAGGTGCAATAGTTAAGACTGCATTCTGTGGACCATGCTTTGGTGCAGGTGATACACCAGCTAACAATGCATTTAGTATCAGACATTCTACAAGAAACTTCCCTAACAGAGAAGGTTCAAAGATCCAGAGCGGACAGATTTCATCAGTTGCTCTTATGGATGCAAGATCAATTGCAGCAACAGCTGTTAATAAGGGCTTCCTTACAGCGGCAACAGAAGTTGATTGCGAGTTTACTCATCCTTCATACTTCTTTGATAAGAAGATTTATGACAACAGAGTCTATAATGGATGGGGAAAGGCAGATAAGGATGCAGAATTAAAGCTTGGACCAAACATCAAGGATTGGCCAGAGATGGTTGCACTTACAGATAACCTTCTCCTTAAGGTTGCATCAGTTATCACTGATCCAGTAACAACAACAGATGAACTTATCCCTTCAGGAGAGACATCATCATATAGATCAAATCCACTTGGACTTGCTGAGTTTACACTTTCGCGTAAGGATCCAGAATATGTTGGAAGGGCTAAAGCAATCCAGGCAGTTGAAAGAGCGAGAGAAGCAGGAACATGCTTCGGTAAATCTGATGAAACAATGAAGCCGGTTATGGAAGCTATCAAGGCTAAGTTTGAGAATGTAAATTGTAAAAATACCGGTTACGGAAGCACAATCTATGCTGTTAAGCCTGGGGATGGATCAGCCCGTGAGCAGGCTGCAAGCTGTCAGAAGGTTCTTGGCGGCTGGGCTAATATTGCAAAGGAATATGCAACAAAGAGATATCGTTCTAACCTTATCAACTGGGGAATGCTTCCATTTGTACTTGATGAGGACTTTGCTTTTGACAATGGAGATTACGTATTTGTTCCAGGCATCAGAGAGGCAGTTATCAACAAGGACGAAGTAATAAAAGCTTATGTAGTTAACAAGGATATGAAGGAGCTTTCATTTAAACTTGGTGATCTTACAGACGACGAAAGAGAGATTATAGCAAAAGGCTGCTTAATTAATTACTATCGTGCATAGTTTGCGCCTTAAAACTAAAGGTTAAATAATGTATATTATAAGAGTCTGGAGCGATTCAGACTCTTTAATTATATACTTGTATTTAAGTTTTAGAAAAAGGAGGGATCATTATGTCGGGACCTGTACTTGCTGGAACAATCTGGCTGGGCATCTTTGCAGTTTTAGTTGTGGCGGAGATCATATCGGTCGGACTTACGTCCATTTGGTTTGCCATAAGTGCTTTACTTAGTTCGGTTGTGGCATACTTCGGAGCGAACATTTATGTTCAGCTTACGGTATTTATTGTTTTCTCGATATTATTCCTGCTTATCCTGAGACCTTACACTATGAAAAAGATTAATGGTAAGACAGAAGCTACAAATGCAGAGTCGTTTATAGGTAAGACTTATGTTACGATAGCTGATGTTGATAATGATAAGGATATGGGGCAGGTAAAAGTTGGGGATATTGAATGGACAGTCTATTCGGAGGATGGATCATTTATCCCAAAGGGAACAAAAGTTAAGGTTACAAAGCTTGAAGGAAACAAGCTTGTAGTAATAAAAGCATAATTTAAGAAAAAGGAGAGTTATTATTATGTGGGGACTTATAATTATTTTAATTTTAGTCATCATTGTACTTGCTAGTACAATCAAGGTAGTTAAGCAGGCAAATGCTTACGTAATTGAAAGACTTGGTACATACCAGGGAACATGGTCAGTAGGTGTACATTTCTTAATGCCTATCGTTGATAAGGTTGCAAGACGCGTATCACTCAAGGAACAGGTGGCAGATTTCCCACCACAGCCAGTTATCACAAAGGATAACGTTACAATGAGAATTGATACAGTTCTCTTCTTCCAGATCGTAGATCCAAAGCTTTACTGCTACGGTGTTGAAAATCCACTTGCAGCTATTGAGAATTTAACAGCTACAACACTCCGTAATATTATTGGTGATCTTGAACTTGACCAGACACTTACATCAAGAGAAACAATTAATACACAGATGAGAGCAACACTTGATAAAGTAACAGACCCTTGGGGAATCAAAGTTACACGTGTTGAGTTAAAGAATATCATCCCTCCTGCAGCTATTCAGGAAGCTATGGAGAAGCAGATGAAAGCTGAACGTGAGAGACGTGAACAGATCATCAGAGCTGAAGGTGAAAAGAAGTCAGCTATTCTTGTATCTGAAGGACGTAAGGAAGCTAAGATCCTCAGCGCTGAAGCTGATAAGCAGTCAGCTATCCTTGACGCTGAAGCTAAGAAACAGGCTGCGATCCTCGCTGCTGAAGCTGATAGAGAAGCGGCAGTTCAGAGAGCATTAGGTAGAGCTGAAGCAATCGTAAAGGTTCAGGAAGCTAATGCTGCTGGTATCAAGGCACTTAATGAAGCAAATCCTTCACAGGCAGTTCTTGCAATCAAGGGATATGAAGCTCTTGCACAGGTAGCAAATGGAAAAGCTACAAAGCTTATTGTTCCTTCAAATATTGCTGATATCACAAGTCTTGCATCAGCAGTTACAGAAACTGTAGCAGCAACAAAAAATCCTGCAGCGAGTAAGGATGAAGAAGTAACTGCAACACCACTTGCAAATGTTACTGCTAAAGAAAATACAGCGAGTGATGCAGCAGATACATATTATAACAATGCTGAAGAAAACAACTTTACTTATACAAATTTATAAGTGATAAATTAAAAAGCGATTGTACTTAATGCATCTTTATTAAGAGAGAAATAAAAAAGATCGCCTCTGTTATTTTGATCAGGGGTGGTCTTTTTTTATTGCCAGAGAAAACTGAGAAGTTTATACAATAAATAAGGTGAGAAAGTATAGTAATAAAAAGTAAATAAATTTTTTTTAAATTAAATGATGGGGCTGTAATATTTGCGCTGGTTTTTTAGAAATTTTATAATAATTGTTAGACAATCATGGTAAAAATGTATAAATATGTATTCAATGAGAAAGAGTGAACGAACGATAACTAACAATGCGCAAACGTTTACGAGAGAAAA
>CAMKMR010000104.1 GCA_946413945.1 uncultured Lachnospiraceae bacterium
AGTCTTTAATTTAACAAGACTTATACTTTCCTCATCCTTTATCATTTCCTTTATCTTTTTTATAGCCTCTGGTTTATTATCCTCAATAGCTATAATACCTGTGGCATTTTCAAACAGATTAACAAGGATCTTAAGTCCTACTATAAGTTTTTCGGGTTCTTCTATCATCCTTCTATAATCTGATGTAAGATAAGGCTCACACTCAGCTCCATTTACGATGATAGTATCAATATCAATTTCATTTTTGGGAGTAAGCTTTACATGAGTAGGAAATCCAGCTCCACCCATGCCGACTATGCCTGCATCTTTAATGATATCAATGACATCTTCCCTATATAAGCTGTCCAGATTCTTTATCTTCTTCGAAAAATCTACTTCTTCGAATTCACCATCATTTTCAATAACTATGGATTCACATTTACCACCAGCTGGAACTTCTCTCATTTCAATAGCTTTAACTGTTCCTGAAACTGCTGAATGGATATTGGCAGAAACAAATCCTCCCGCCTCAGCTATCATCTGACCTGCGATAACCCTGTCACCTTTTTTTACCAGGGCTTTTGCCGGCGCACCAATATGCTGAACAAGAGGATAGACCATCTCCCCTTTAGGGATATATTCTGTTACTTCTTTATCCATAGTAAGTTTTTTTCCGTCATTTGGATGGATACCACCCTTGAAGGTAAAACGTGCCATGATTTCTTCCCCTTTTTTAGATTATGTCAACTAATTTTATCTTATTTAGGGATCAAATACACAAGATATGCTATATGATCCAATCCATAAGACATCCTCTTGTATTTTACTCCAATTCTATTAAGACTACAATTCCAATATAAAAAAAATCCCCAATTGGAGATTTTTTTCATACTAATTCTATTTTTAAAGATTGATTCTTTTGAGCATCTTTCCTGCTAAGATTCCGATCACAGTTCCTGCCAAAGAGCCTGTTATTAAAAGAATACCCATATAATAAAACAGCCCTTTATTATTAAGTATGAGTGTTGCCAGTAATATCTGCCCTAAGTTATGCATAACTCCGCCAGCGATACTTACTCCCATAACTGAAAAGAAATGTATCTTTTTTAATATGATCATTACTGTCATAGAAAGAGCTGCTCCAGCCAGACTGTATATCCCGCTGACTAATCCGCCAAACAATACAGCTGATAATATGATCCTGCCTAAACTTATATAAATCGCATCCTTAGTTCCCAGCTTGTAAAGGCTAAAAACTGTAACAATATTTGCAAGTCCTATCTTTATTCCAGGAGCTAAGGCACTGACCGGCACAAAACTTTCTAAATAAGATAAGACTAGACCTAATGCAATAAATACTCCTCTATATGCAATCCTCTTATTTTTACTCATCCTTAACCTCCACTACAAATCTGTGTGGAAGACAGATTATCGATTCACCTGCCTTATCAATAGCTTTATGCTTAACACATATCTTATCTGGACAGTCAGCTTCTATACAACTGACCTTGCCGTCCTTTATAAGGATCGTATTCTCTCCCTTATCGTCATAAGACTTATATGTCTTTTCTAAGCCCTCACTGTCCTCATTTAAGTAAAATGAGTCTACCTCTCTTCCATCTATCTCTATCACTACTCTTTTTCCCGGTTTCTTCATCATATTAAAGAGACAGAATATGCCTCCTATAAAAAGAATTGCAATAAGTAAGATAAAATCTGCTTTTTTTATCTTATTGTTCTTTGTTTTTTCTTCATTTATTTTTTTCTCGCCGATCTTATTTTCGTTTATTCTCTTTTCTTTGATTTTCATTTCTTTAATGTCCGCCATATTAATTTCATCTAACCTTTAAAGAAAAGTGTTTCATTTTACTCAAATCTATATCTCTCAGAACTTAAGCTGAACTTATCCTTTATTCCGCTTGTAACTACAACTTTGTCATCTTCTGTAATAAATATTGCCTCAGAATGGTAATATTCCAGGATTGGAAGTGACTTATCAATTCCTAGAATAAATAATGCAGTAGAAAGCCCGTCGGACAAGGCACCATTTGGCGCGATAACAGTAACTGATTTAAGCCCCGACTCGGCAGGATACATGCTGTCCCTGTCTATTATATGATGATATCTCTTACCATCTTTATCAATATATTTCTCATAACTGCCTGATGTAGAAATAAAAGCATCATTTACAGTAAGGATACCCATTACATCTCCTTCATTTCCTTCAGGATCCCTTATCCCTACTACAAATGGTCCTCCGTCGGCTTTTGTACCATATGTCATTATGCTTCCGCCAACTGCAATAACCGCGCCCTTAATCTTATTGTTTTGTTTTAGAAAAAGCCTAGCCTTGTCTAAAGCATAACCTTTTCC
This sequence comes from uncultured Lachnospiraceae bacterium, assembly GCA_946413945.1. Lineage (GTDB taxonomy): Bacteria > Bacillota > Clostridia > Lachnospirales > Lachnospiraceae > Eubacterium_Q. The sequence goes on from CAMKMR010000104.1 coordinate 2,353, forward strand.
TGTTGCGCCAAAATCCAAGATCAGATCATCCTTTATATGTAGCCTGCCATTTTCAATATTTAAATCTTCAAAGCCACATTTACTTCTTGCAAGGACCAGTGAAGCATTATCAGGGACTTTAAAATCACTTTCTGATTCAGCATCTTCTATCCCCCATACATTAAGCAGCGGACGAAGGCTTATATCCAGCGCTCCATTTGTTTTTTCACCGATATCTAAGGATATTTCAGTCAGCTCTTTAAGATCCGATGAAAGCGCGATATCATTATATCCGTTTTTTCTATTATTTATCTTATAAACTTCAGAAGCAGGAGTTCTCCAGGAAATTACATTTGTATCAAGCTTTTTTATTTCCTGAAAGATCCTGTCATTAAAAGTTTTTTCTTCAGCTTCATTCATGCCAACAGTATATATATCTGCTGAGAGGGCTGTGCCCATGGCAAAATCATAGCTTTTATATTCTCTCTTCTTTTGTCCTGTAATATAAGAAACTGCAATGATAGTTGCCGCAGCAGCCACCATTGCAGTAATTCCAAGCAGGCTCTTTATCCTATCTTTAGACAATGACCTAACCTCTATAAATATTCAGTATTTCTTCTGGATCAAAGTATTTGATAGCCAGATCTCTATAGAATGAATTTCCAATCTTTACAAATACATAGAGTTCTCCTGAACCCTTGATACCATCAAGTGAATAAGGCTCAATAGATACCCAGGTATCATTTTCCTTATCTCTTAAAGCAAGAGTAAAGCCCTCTGTAAGATATGTATTAAATACGTTCATAACATTAAATGTTACGTCCTTTACCTCTACATCCTTTAACTCAACTTCATTTCCACGTGGGATATTAAGATAAACATCTCCCTTAAAATCAGTTGTAAATTTTAGTCCAACTGCTCCATGATCGTTGATAAGCCTTACTCCCTTAAGAAGTTCTGCTACAGGAGATGGGACAAGACTCTCAGATGCTGTAAGATCTGCCTTTACTAAGTCTTTTGTATATTTAGCATTGAGAATATTAATGCATTTAACTATCTTATTATCATTTAAAGGATTAGGGAAGATAGTCTCTGCCTTATAAAAATCTGGATCATCGGCAATTTCCTTAAAAAGAAGGCTCTTTACATTAAAGAACTTTGAAAGGATAGTTGGCTTATAATCCATATATTTGATTGCTGCTTTAATTTCATTTAAATCTTTAGCTGTCATACTTAAAAATCTCTTTTCTAAATATTCTAAATCAATTTTTTTACTAAACGATAGATTACCATAACTGCCTGTTTCTTTCAAGTCTCTGAAGATTTATCATCAGAGATTCTCTCCATTCGTTTCAATAAGCTCTTTATAAAATAATGCGGAATCCTTAAGAATCCTCTTTTGATCTCTATAATCAATATAGATAAGTCCAAATCTTGGGCTATAGCCTTCTGCCCACTCGAAATTATCCATCGCTGACCAATAGAAGTAACCTATTACAGGCACCTCATTGGCTGCTTTTTTTAGTTCCTTTAAATATCTGCCTATAAAGTCTATCCTCTGCGGATCATGAACCTTTCCATCCATAGAGACAAGATCAAGGCCTGAATAGCCATTTTCAGAAATGATAATAGGCAGCTTATATCTTTCATACATAAACTTTGGCGAATAATAAAGTACCTTTTCATCAATGCCCCAGTTCATCTGAGTTCTTGGGTCACCCATATATTCATTATCATTATAAACATTTTTCTTATATGGCATAAATTCATTAGACCAGTCCTTTAATTCTGCCAGACTGTAATATACATTCATAGCATAAAAATCCAGTTTTTTATGTATGATATCCATATCTCCTGGCTTTATCTCTGGCATGTCATCTCCAAAGAATTCATAAGCTTCCTTTGGGTAGTCTCCAAGAATGACCGGATCCATATAAAGACTTGTTGAAAAGAAAGGAACTTTTAAAATTGAAAATGTCTCTTTCCTTGCCTTTTCAATCTCTTCCTCGCTATCATTTTTAGGCACAAAAGAAGGTCCGGTAGGAGCCATACCGATCACTGCTTTTTGTTTTGCTTCATTTCTTATAACATCGATAGCTTTTCCATTTCCTAACAGAGTATTATGCAATGCTCTAAGCACAGTTTTATTATCACACTTAAGGAAAGGCGCATGTTTTCCCATGGAAAGCCCCAGTCCGATAAAACACTGAGGCTCATTTAAAGTAACCCAGTACTTTACTCTGTCTGAAAATGCCTCTATGCATACTCTTGTGTAATTTTCAAACCAGGCTGGAAAATCAGGATTAGTGAATCCCCCTTTTAAATAAAGTTCATAAGGAAGATCCCAATGAAAAAGTGTTACTAAAGGCTCAATACCAGCCGAAATTAGTTCATTGATAAGATCATTATAAAACTTGATCCCTTGGGGATTTATCTCGCCTGTTCCATCAGGTATGATCCTGCTCCAGCTAAGAGAAAACCTGTAATACTTTAAGCCCATTTCCTTAAAAAGCTTAACATCTTCTTTAAACCTATTATAATGATCACAAGCTAGATCACCATTTTCATTATGTTTTATCCTGCCTGGAACCCTGCTTGTGATGTCCCAGATACTAGGCTTTCTTCCGTCCTTATCTACTGCGCCCTCGATCTGGTATGAAGCAGTCGCTGCTCCCCACATAAAATCCTTATTAAATCCCATCTCACACCTCCAATATAAAAACAATATTTTTGATATTTCTTGTCATAATTTTATTATCTGTTCTGATGATATCTTATTTAAGCAGCTCTGTAATGCATTTTAGGGACATTTATATTAAATCTATTCGTTAAGTTGATATTAGCAAAAGTCCAATAATAAGCTTCTAAATAAAACAGACAGACTTATATATAATCTCAGTGATGTATTAGCGAAAGTCTGATAACAAAGTGCTAATATAACTTAGGGAATAACAGGGGATGCATAAGAAAGATTACAAAAATAAAGATTGCTCCACAATATTAATTGCAGATAACGGCTAGTTTTGATACAATGGTTAGGATTTTTTAACAGGAGAAAAAATATGATTCTAGCATGTCAGAATATCTCTAAATCTTTTGGAGATAAGACTATTTTAAAGAATATCAATTTCCATATAGAAGAAAAAGAAAAGATAGCTATTGTCGGTATCAACGGTGCCGGAAAAACTACTCTTATCAAATGTATCTTAGGCCAGTATTCTCCTGATTCAGGAAATATCGTAATAGCTAAAGATACAAAAGTGGGCTATCTTTCTCAGCACCAGGACATTTCATTTGATAATACAGTCTATAATGAAATGCTTGAAGCGAAAAAATATATCATCGAAATGGACAAAAAGATTCATGAACTTGAGGATCGTATGAAACATGCCCAGGGCGATGAATTAAATTCTATCATGGAACAGTACAACCGTCTTCAGACTAAGTTTGACCATGAAAATGGCTACGCCTACGAAAGCGAGATAATCGGCGTTCTTAAAGGCTTAGGTTTCTCAAGCTCTGATTTTGACAGACATATCAACACCCTCTCAGGAGGCCAAAAAATGCGTATCGCACTTGGCCGTCTCCTTCTTTCAAGGCCTGAGATAATAATCCTCGATGAGCCTACAAACCATCTTGATATGTCATCAATCTCATGGTTAGAAAATTTCCTTTCAACCTATCCGGGAGCTGTCATAGTTGTCAGCCATGATCGTTACTTTATTGATAAAGTATCTACTAAGATAGTAGAGATCGACCAGGGACAGTCAACAGTTTATAATGGCAATTACTCTTTCTACAGCAGTCAGAGAGCCAAGATAAGAGCTGATAAAATGAAAGCATATCTTAACCAGCAGGCAGAGATAAAACATGAAGAAGCTGTTATCTCAAAATTAAAACAGTTCAATAGAGAGAAATCCATAAAACGCGCAGAAAGCCGCGAAAAGATGCTCGATAAGATTGAAAGGATTGATAAACCAACTGAAGTAAATGCTGAGATGCGTCTTAAGCTTACACCAATAACTGAATCAGGTGAGGATGTACTTACCGTTACAGGATTAAAAAAATCCTTTGGTGATAACCTCTTATTTAATGATATCTCTATCGATATCAAGCGTGGCGAGCATGTTGCCCTTATCGGTGGAAATGGTACTGGTAAGACTACTATACTTAAGATGATCAATCGCATGCTTCCTAAAGATGCCGGGGACATTCAGTTAGGTTCAAGAGTTAAAGTA
>CAMKMR010000105.1 GCA_946413945.1 uncultured Lachnospiraceae bacterium
TTCATACCATGGTCTTTTGCCGCTCTTATTGTATGATCTGTAAGCACATCGATGACTGCCTGTTGAAATGATGCCGCCACGTCTGCCTTATTTATTTCTTCATGTTTCATTTCTGCCCCATTAAGATAATTAAGGACAGCTGATTTAAGTCCACTAAAGGAGAAGTCATAAGGACAGCCATCCACTACCGCTCTTGGGAATTCGATCGCATGTGGATTTCCTTCTCTTGCAATCTTATCAACCTTTGGCCCTCCAGGATAGCCAAGTCCTATGGCACGAGCCACCTTGTCAAATGCCTCTCCTGCCGCATCATCATGAGTTCTTCCAACTATTTCATATTCCCCATAGTCTTTAACCATTACTATATGAGAATGTCCGCCTGATGCTACAAGACACATAAATGGAGGCTCTAATTCCTTATTATCTACATAATTAGCTGATATATGCCCTTCAATATGATTAACACCTACTAAAGGGATATTTTTTGCATAAGCTATAGCCTTAGCAGCTCCAACTCCTACAAGAAGAGGGCCTACTAAACCAGGTCCGTATGTAACTGCAATGGCATCTAAATCTTCTAATCTTGTATCCGCATCACTAAGTGCTTTTCTTATAACCTGATTTATCTTTTCAACATGCTGTCTTGATGCGATCTCCGGCACAACACCACCATAAAGTGTATGAGTTGGCACCTGAGAATATATTACATTTGAAAGAACTTCTCTTCCATTAACTACAACAGCCGCTGCTGTTTCGTCGCATGAAGATTCAATTCCAAGTATCTTTACATCACTCATCGAACTTAAGCTCCTTTAATTCCCTGTCTTTTGCAATAACTGTGCGAGGGAATATCTTCTTTACTTCATTTTCGTATTCCTGAGGCTTCACCATTGAAGGAGAATAGTGGGTAAGCCACATTTCATTTACATCAGCTTCTCTCGCCATTTCAGCCGCCTCATACATAGTCATATGCTTCTTATCCTTAGCCTTGTAGTCATTTTCATGATCACCGTACATGCCTTCGCATATGAAAAGATCCGAACCCCTGGCGTTACTTACGATTGCCTCTGTAGGTCTTGAATCTGTACAATAAGTAACCTTAAGGCCCTTTCTATCAGGTCCCATTACCATGTCACTGGTATACGTTACACCTTCAAATGTTACCTCGTTCCCCTTCTGAAGTGGATTCCAGCACTTAAGCGGTATATTTAAAGCCTTTGCTTTTTCAGCATCAAATCTGCCTTTTCTTTCAAGCTCTATAGAGTATCCATAACATGTAATATTATGATTTACCTTAAAAGCCTTTATCTTAAGCCCCAGCATATTTATATCTTCTTCTTTTTCTGAAAGCTCTATAAATTTAATCTCAAATGGAAGTTCAGGCGCCACAACTCTAAGGCTGTTTACTACTCTTTCAATCCCTTTGGGTCCTGCAATATAAAGAGGCTCTCGTCTCTCGGCATTTCCCATGGTAAGAAGGAGTCCCGGCAGACCGCTTATATGATCTGCATGGAAATGAGTTATAAGAAGAAGATCTATCGGCTTAAAACTCCATCCGCTCTTTCTTACAGCAATCTGCGTTGCCTCTCCACAATCTATCATTATCGTACTTCCGTTATACCTTACCATAAGCGATGTAAGTGCTCTGTAAGGCAGTGGCATCATACCACCTGTTCCCAGTAGACATACGTCAAGCATATCTATGTCTCTCTTTCCTAATTATTTATATATCAAAACGTCGCATCTAACACATCATTTTCTTCATTATTATCGCATCCTCTACAGGATTTTTATAATAAGCTTTTCTTTCGGCTATACTTTCAAAGCCTTTATTTTTATAAATATTTATGGCAGGCTCATTAGACTTTCTTACTTCTAACATAATAGATTCAAGCTTTTCTTCTCTTACCTGCCAAAAAACTTTTTCCATTATCTTTGTGGCATAACCTTTTTTTCTATACTTTGGCATTACCGCAATACGCTCAAGATCCGCATCAAATGGAGTGCAGGAAATTATCGCATATCCTGCCGTCTCCCTGTTTTCCATATTTACATCCACAAACCAGAGATTATCTCCTCCTTCGTAATATTCAAAGCTGCCATCAGAATAAAGGATGAAATATCTATAATTCTCATATCTAAAGAGCTGTTCCACCATATCAGCATCCCAGCCGTCAGCAAAGCAAGTGGTCTCCATGTCTGCAATGACTTTGTTTAAATTCATAACAGTCTCCATTCCGCCTTTAAATAACAACCGCTATTTTAAGACAATGATCACTAGTTCATCTGCTTTAATCTTTCTTCTCTTTCTCTTTCTGCCTGAGACTTTCTAAGATAGATAAGTGAAAAATCATCTGATTTAACCGCGAGGCCTTTTTTTGCATATATCTCTCCAAGAGCTGCAATACTGGCCGCTCTCTGTCTATTCATTCCTGCAGGTACAAAATGATAAGGCACCTTAACTTCTTCTTCAATAATATCCTTAAATACTGAAATCCCGTCACCGGTAAATGTTACTTCCTCACCGGTTTCATTTATCTTTTCAATAAAATCATGGATATCTAAAGCATCTTGGTCCATTATTACTTCTATATCCTCAGCAGTTCTATAAATGCCTGCATAGACCTGATTTCTTCTGGCATCCATTATTGGAGCCACAACACCTTTTGAAAATGGAACATTATACGCAAGGCCGTGAAGCGTCGGCACAGGGATCACCTCTTTATCTAAAGCAAGCCCCAGTCCCTTAACAGTAGAAGCTCCGATCCTTAGACCTGTAAATGATCCCGGCCCCGCTGCCACTGCTATCATGTCAATAGCATCCATATCAATATTTGCTGCCTTTAAGATAGTATCTATCATAGGAAGCAATGTCTCTGAATGAGTCTTTTTATTATTGATATTAAATTCAGCTTTAACAACTCCATCTGTAATATATGCAACTGACGCAGTATTACCTGAGCTGTCTATTCCAAGAATATTCATCTCTTACCTCTAATCCTCTCTTACGACTTCGATCCTTCTATAATCAAAGCCCTTTGTAAGATCTTTTTTTATTGTAACTTTAATCCTGTCTTTAGGTATTATACTCTTTATAAGTTCTGACCACTCAATAAGTGCAACACCTTCAGCATTATCTATTATATCGAAATAGCCAATCTCTTCCATATCATCTTCTGAATCAATCCTGTAAACATCAAAATGATACAGCGGAAGTCTTCCCTCATGATACTCTTTCATAATTGTAAAGGTCGGACTGACTATAGGTTCATCTATTCCAAGCCCTCTTCCAAAGCCCTGAGCAAATACTGTCTTTCCAACTCCTAAATCTCCATCCAGACAGTAAACCTCTCCTGCCAATGCTTTTGAAGAAAGTTCTTTTGCAAATTCAAATGTTTCTTTTTCACTATTTGTTTCTTTTATGATCGTACTCATTTTTATTCCTATGATAAATTTCCTATTACAAAAATCTATATACAGTTTCTAATATATCTTTTACATTTTTTCTCTAATAAACGCCTATATATCTTTTATATATTTTCTCTGATAAAAACCTGTATATTTTTTTATTTCCTCTAAATAAAAGCTGCATTTATTATAGAGTTATTTCAATCCTCTTACCCGTTGGCTTAAACTGTCTATATTTCACTCCCGTCATATCAAACATCTTCTTTGAAGCCATTGTAGATTCCGAACTGGCATATTTATCTGATATATATATTACTTCCTTAATCCCTGCCTGGATCAGGGCTTTTGCACATTCATTACAAGGAAATAAAGTAACATAGACTTTAGCCCCTCGGACAGATTCATTTCCCCTGTAATTAAGGATAGCATTAAGCTCTGCATGACAGACAAACATATATTTACTGTCAAGGGCTGAGCCATCTCTTCCCCAAGGCATATCATCGTCTTCACACCCCTGTGGCATACCATTATAGCCAACCGAAAGTATCCTGTTATCTTCGCCAACAATGCAGGCTCCCACCTGAGTATGGGGATCTTTGCTCCTCTCAGCCGATAATATGGCGATTCCCATAAAATACTGATCCCAGTTAATATAATCTGTTCTTTTAATTGATGACATATGCCCTCTCCTTTTTAAAGAAAAGTAAAGGACCAGAAAAATGTTCCTGGCCCCTCACTGATATTTTTCTTAGTTTTCGCCAAGATCGAACTTGTCATGAATAGCATTCATAGCACGTTCTGTATTCTTTGCGTCGATAAGAACTGTAACTCTTATCTCAGATGTTGAAATCTGTCTGATATTGATATTAGCATCATAAAGTGCTTCGAACATCTTTGCTGCAACACCAGCATTTGACTGCATACCGGCACCAACGATTGAAACCTTTGATACCTCCTTATTTACATCGATAGATTCGAATTCCATGCTATCGTTAATGATTCTTGCTGCATCATCTGCATCAAGATCTGAACATGTGAATGAGATATCTTTTGTTCCCTTACGTCCAACAGACTGAAGGATCATGTCAACATTTATGTTGTTCTTTGCAAGTGCGTTAAAAAGTTTAAATGCTACCCCTGGCTCGTCTTTAAGACCAACTACTGCTACTCTTGCTGCATCTGAATCTGAAGCTACACCACTAACGATCATCTTTTCCATCTTTTTACCCTCCTTAACAACTGTTCCTTCATTTGTATTAAGACTAGAACGAACCACAAGTTCTACACCATATTTCTTAGCAAGTTCAACCGAACGGTTGTGAAGAACGCCAGCTCCGAGTGTTGCGAGCTCAAGCATTTCATCATATGTAATTTCATTTATCTTACGTGCGTTCTTAACCTTACGTGGATCTGCCGTGTAAACACCATCAACGTCAGTGTAGATCTCGCACTTGTCAGCATGAAGAGCTGCTGCAAGAGCAACTGCTGTTGTATCTGAACCACCTCTTCCAAGAGTGGTATAATCATCATATTTATTAATGCCCTGGAATCCAGTAACAATAACTATCTTTCTCTGCTCAAGTTCATTTCTTATTCTTTCGCAGTCAATTCTCTTTATTCTTGCGTTGCTGTATACAGAAGTTGTATGCATAGCAACCTGAAATCCATTAAGTGAAACAGCCGGCACGCCTAAATTAGCCATTGCCATTGCCATAAGAGAAACCGACATCTGCTCACCAATAGTAAGGAGCATATCCATCTCTCTCTTAGGTGGATTCTCATTGATATCATGTGCCTTCTCGATAAGTTCATCGGTGTATTTTCCCATGGCTGAAAGTACAACTACAACATCATTTCCTTTTTTGTACTCGTCGATGCATCTGTTTGCCACATTATAAATTCGCTCTTTATTAGCGACCGATGTTCCGCCAAACTTCTTGACTACTAACATATTTCCTCCTGCTTCTCTCTTCCTTCCTAGAAGAGCTTATATAAAGTCTAAGTGTTTAAACACTTATTTGTAGATACGTATTTTATTTATCACATTAAAATTCTCTTCTGCATTCTTATAAGCAGCCTCTGTAATCTCCTCAGTGATAAAAGCAGTCTCTTCTACCATTTCAGATTTTTTAACTAAAGTAACACCGCCAAAATGTTCCTCTATCTGAGATTTATCGATCTCACCCTTAAGGCGTACAAAGAACTTTGTTTTAAACGTATCTATATCACCAAGAGTTCTCTTTTCAGAACTCCAGTAAACAATTTTATTATGCCCTAAATTTCTAGCGCAATCTATAACATCAGAAACTACTGCTGAAGCTGTAGCATGCTTACCTGCACCCTTTCCGTAGAGCATTACATTTCCAAGCATATCTCCATGCATCTTTATTGCATTAAATACACCGCTTACAGAATGAAGCGGATTCTCTTCATTAAGCATAAATGGCGCTACCATGGCATATACTTTTCCATCAATCTTCTGAGCCATACCAAGAAGTTTTATAGAATAGCCTAATTCCTTAGCATAAGAAAAATCTTCACTTGATATCTTTGTGATTCCCTCTGTGTAAATATCTTCATAATCAACCTGCTTTTCATATACCAATGAAGCAAGTATAGCAATCTTACGGCACGCATCATAGCCCTCAATATCAGCCTCTGGGTTTCTTTCTGCATAACCCTTTTCCTGAGCATCCTTAAGCACTGCATCAAATTTAAGACCTTCTTTATCCATCTTTGTTAAGATGTAATTAGTAGTACCATTTAAGATACCAGAAATCTCATCAAAATGGTCCGCTGTGAGAGATTCATTTATAGCACGGATCACAGGGATTCCACCGCCAACTGATGCTTCAAATAAAAAGTTGGCATTCTTTTCTTTTGCAAGTTCAAGTAATTCAGCGCCATGTTTTGCAACCATTTCTTTATTTGATGTGCAGACACTCTTTCCCTTTAAAAGGGCATTTTTTACAAATGTATGCGCCGGTTCAACACCGCCCATTACTTCAACTACTATATCAACGCTTTCGTCATCAAGTATGGTATTAATGTCATGTACAAGAACCTTTTCAACCGGATCACCTGGAAACTCACGTAAATCAAGAACATATTTTACATCAATGTCCTTGCCGGCACGTCTTGATATGTG
>CAMKMR010000106.1 GCA_946413945.1 uncultured Lachnospiraceae bacterium
TTATTATTTAGAAATTTTCTCATTTATAGCTTTAATAGCTGCCTGAAGCTGATTATCCTCATCATGAGGTATCTCAACCTTAGTCTTTAAGCTTTCATCAAGAGGAACTTCAACATCTGGTGCGATTCCCTTAAGATGAATATCATCCCCCGAAGGTATAAAATATTTTGCTATAGTGATCTTAATTGCAGAACCATCCTTAAGAGGTATTACAGACTGTACAATACCCTTACCAAATGTATTTTCACCAACTATAGTTGCAACACCATAGTCACGAAGAACACCTGTAAAAATCTCCGCAGCACTGGCACTATTGCCGTTTACAAGAACTGCCATCGGTAAATCTACGCTATGCTTATCACTGCAGCAATCCGGCTTACTAATATCATTACCTTCCTTATCCTTTGTAGAAAGGAGAATCCCCGCCTTTTCTGCCCCTTTTGCAGTTGCATTATCATCAATTATATAATCAGTCATTTCTGTTACGGCAGTGACAAGTCCTCCTGGATTATTACGTAGATCGAAGATGATCGCCTTTGCTCCCTGTTTCTCAACAGCATCTACCGCTTCTTTAAACTGTTCAGGAGTATTATCAATAAACTGTTCAACCTTGATATAAGCTATATCAGCATCCAGCATCTCATAATCAACTGTATAATTTTGAACAGTATCTCTTTCAATCTCGATCGTAACATAATCCTTTATGCTCTCACGATAGAATTCAATCGTAGCCTTTGTACCCTTGCTGCCTCTTATCATCTTAACAATAGCATCAAGATCCATATCAGTTGTGATTTCTGTATCATCAACCTTTACAAAAATGTCACCCGGAAGAACCCCGGCCTTTTCAGCCGGACTGTTCTTTATAGGCTTTACTACATAAGTAACACCTGTTTCAACATTCTTTGTAACTGTTGCACCTATACCATAATACTCACCGCTGTCATCCTCGATCAGCTTCTCATATTCTTCTTTGGTATAGTATACAGAATATGGATCGTCAAGCCCTGCAAGAATTCCGTCATAATACTTTTCTTCCTGCTTTTCAGGATCCTCGTCAAAATAAAAATAATTGTCTATTAATTTTTCTATTTCTTCTGTTTTCTTCTTATTTTTAGAATCATTAAGATCAAATGGCGCTTCTGTTTCACTGTTTTTTAATTCCGCACCTGTCTCTGTAGCTGTTTCAGACCCAGCATCTTTTGAAGTTCCAGGAAAACTGCACCCTGTAAAAAGTCCTGCCGACATTACTGCCACTAAAGATCCTGCGATCAATCTACTTTTTTTCATTAGTTTACTCCTTAATTGAGTCCAAGGTATGGCAATGGATCAACTGGATCACCATCCACTCTTACTTCATAATGAAGGTGAGGCCCTGTAGCTACACCCGTTTCACCTGCGTAACCAATAACCTGGCCCCTTACTACCTTGTCTCCTAAATTACATGCAACACCAGAAAGGTGCTGATATAAAACTGTTATACTTCTTCCACTCTTGTCAGTACCAACGTCAACAACAATAAAATTACCTCTAAATTCGTTATAATCTATTTTTATGACAACTCCATCCATAGATGATACTATATCGTCTCCAACATCTGCGCCAAAATCAAGACCAGCATGATTTGTAGATGCCCCCTCTGTTGGTGCATCTCTTAAACCAAAATATGACGAAATATATGTACTTGCTGGAATTGGCCATGCAAATAATTCACCGTTATACTTTACATCTGAATAAACTAACTGGCTGTGAGAATTTGTAATATATCCTTTTAATTCCTTATCCAGCTGTGCTTCTTTTTCAGCTATAGTCTTAAATTCGTTACTTCCTCTGTTGATCGCTTCCTGATAATTCTTTATCTGTTCTTCTTTTGCAGCGGTGAGTTCAAGAAGTATATCCTCCTCATCCTGATATGCTTCCTGAAGAGTTCCTGAATCTTCGACCATTATCTCTAACATTTTTTTCTTATTTGCAATGCTTCGACGTTTTTCAATAAAATCATCCAAAAGCTTTTTATCATAATCACTTACAGCCTGGATATATTCTGAATTATTCACTACATCAGCAAAATCTACAGCATTAAGAAGTGCATCCAGATAAGTATAATTTTGATTTTCATATGCATTCTTTATATGATCCTTTAATACATCATACTGTGCTTGTTCCTCAGCCATAGCAGCTTCAAGTTCTGTCTGTATTTCTTCTATTGTTGCTTCAGCATTTTTCTTTTTTTGTTCAAGTTCAAACTTTTTATCTTCATACTCAATGATCATTTTGTCCATCTCTTTAAGGACGGTAATAAAATCATTCTGAGTTTCCTTAAGTGAATTTATGTCATTATGAACTTTCTGTTTTTCAGCCTTCGTATTCTCATACTTCTTTTTTAAAGCAGCAATCTCGGCCTGTGTATAAGTCTTTGAAGGAACAGATAAAACCTTTCTGACATATTCTACATTTCCTACTCCGGTACTTTTATTATCCGAAGCTGCATTTCCAGAATTACCGTTATTATCTGCATTTCCAGAATTACCGTTATTACCTGAATTTCCAGAATTAGCATTATTTCCATTATCGCCTGAATTTCCAGTAGAAGGCTCATTGTTATTATCATTTGAAGGCTTCTCTGTTTGTGGCTCTTCTGTATTGCCTGTAGTATCTTCACTTATTGAAGGTGCATCACCATCAGATGCAAGATAAACTCCGTCTCTTCCCTTAGCATAAACTACATCAGGCTGCTTTGTTGTATCACTATCCCCAGGGGTTCTTCCCCCCCCTGCAAAAACATTAGTCCCTGCCAGCATTACAACTAGCAGGGATACTAATATCCTTCTGATTATTTTTTTCAAAGGCGTAGCCCCCTCTCAAAAATTAAACCTTAAGATGTTTTTTAGTTGTAAGCCAGCTTCCGAAGAAACCAATTCCAAGGCCGATCAGGATCGATGCTGGAGCAAGTGTCTTAAAGAGCTGACCTGCAGGTACAAATGCGAAGAGTGTTTTTAAAATTGTAAATCTTCCTGCTACATAGTTAATAACCATGTCATATAAATAATAAAGCAGGACAACAGGAATGATAGAACCTATCAGCCCAAGTACAACACCTTCTACAATAAATGGTGCACGTACAAATCCGTTTGTAGCACCAATCAGTTTCATGATCTTAATCTCTTCCTTACGGACTGAAATACCGATTGTAATCGTATTACTGATAAGGAAGATAGATACGAGGAACAGAATGCCGATTATAGCTACTGAAGCATAACCAACAAATGCATTGATCGCAGCCACACTATCAGCTGTGTATTCTGAATTTCTAACCTTACGTACCCCATCTATACCATTAAGAAACTGAACAAAATCAGCCTGTTTTGAAACATCCTTAAGAGTGATCTTAAATGATGCTGAGTTAGCAAGTGGATTGTCCTGTCCAAATGTTTCTCTTGCAGCTTCAGGATCATCATAGTTCTTTTCTGAAAAGCTCTTCCATGCTTCTTCAGCAGAAATGTAATCGATGGTATCGACTTCAGTTCTTGTCCTGATCTGCTCTTTTATCATATCAATCTGCTGTTCTGTTATACCGTCATTAAAGAATACTGAGATAGAGATATTACCTTCAACATTCTTAATTGCTGATCTGAAGTTTACTATTACTGCATAAAAAAGTCCAAAAATGAAAAGACAAGCAATGATAGTACCCATTGAAGCCAGCGAGAAAAGAAGATTTCTTCTTATATTTTTAAGTCCCTGACGGAAGCTATACCACATTGAACTAATCCTCATCGATGTAGCCTCCCTTCTCAACGTCACTTACTACAACACCATGTTTAAGTGTGATAACACGTTTTTTCATGACATCAACGATTTCTTTGTTGTGAGTAACTACAACAACTGTAGTTCCCTTTGCGTTGATATCTTCAAGAAGGTTCATGATCTCCCATGAATTCTTCGGATCAAGGTTTCCAGTAGGTTCATCTGCAAGAATGATCTCTGGCTTATTTACAAGGGCTCTTGCAATAGCAACTCTCTGCTGCTCACCACCTGAAAGTTCTCTTGGATATGACTTGTACTTATCTGCAAGTCCAACCATTGTAAGCATTGCAGGAACTTGACGGCGAATGTATCTTGAAGGTGTCTCGATAACACGCTGTGCAAATGCTACGTTCTCATAAACTGTACGATCTTTAAGCAATTTAAAATTCTGGAATACAACTCCCAGTTTTCTTCTTACCTTAGGAATCTGTCTCTTTTTGATCTTGCTGTAATCATATCCTGCGATAGTGATCTTTCCCTTTGTTGGTGCAAGTTCTCTTAAGAGAAGTTCAATCATTGTTGTCTTACCCGAACCGGAACTTCCTACGATGAATACGAATTCTCCGTCTTCAATCTTAAGATTAATATCTTTTAACGCAACTGTTCCGGTAGGGTACTTCATAGTTACATTTTCTAAAGTAATCATGATCTAATTTGTATCCTTCCATTTTTTTGAATTATACGGAACTAAGTTTAAAAATCAAGTGTCTCCATATACTTCATATACTTAACTACCATAAGAGCAATCTTAAATGTGATAGCATCTTCAAATACTCTTAAGTCAAGGCCTGTAGCCTTTTCAATCTTATCAAGACGATAAACAAGTGTATTTCTGTGAATGTACAGCTGTCTTGATGTTTCAGAAACATTAAGATTATTTTCAAAGAATTTATTGATTGTTGTAAGTGTTTCTTCATCGAACTCATCAGGAGACTTTCCATCGAAAATTTCCTTAATGAACATTCTGCAGAGAGGAATCGGAAGCTGATAGATAAGTCTTCCAATACCAAGATTATTATAAGCAATGATGTTTCTGTCGCTGTAGAAGATCTTTCCTACATCGAGAGCCATCTTAGCTTCCTTATATGATCTAGAAACTTCCTTAATCTCGTTAACGATAGTACCAAATGCAACGTGTACTGAGATCATAGCTTCTGTATTAAGCATATCTACGATCACCTTTGCAACCTTGGCAAGATCCTCAACTGTTTCTGTGTTCTTTACTTCCTTTACAAGGATTATATCCTTCTCATCTACAGCAGTGATAAAGTCCTTTGTCTTACTTGCAAAGAGATTTCTTACTGTCTCAAGGGCATTGTTATCCTTATCAGCCTTTGTCTCGATAATAAATACAACACGCTTTACATCTGTATCAATGTGAAGTTTCTTTGCTCTGTTATAAATATCAACAAGAAGCAGGTTATCGAGGAGCAGATTTTTAATAAAGTTATCCTTATCAAATCTTTCCTTATAAGCAACAAGCAGGCTCTGAACCTGGAACGCCGCCATCTTACCTACCATATATGTGCTGTCATTATCGCCTTTAGCCATGATAACATATTCAAGCTGCCTATCATCATTTACTTTAAAAAAATGATACCCAAGTAATGACTGGCTTTCTGCTGGTGATTCAGCAAAAGCAGCAACTGCATCTTCATAACCTTCGAAGCTGCCCTCTACTGTTTTAGCAAGTGCTCTTCCTTCGATATCCATGATCACAAGGTCAACCTTTGTAATGGTCTTAATGCCTTCAATCGTATCCTGTAAAATCTGGTTTGAAATCATTTACGTTTTCACTCCTTCTTTTTTTATTTTTCTACGTAAAAGAGTGTCATGCTCCCAATACATACGTCAGGGCATAGTTATGCCCAAAAAGAAATAATCCCTTTAATTTTAACAGAAATTTCATTTAAAAAAAAGAGGAAATACAGGTTTTTCCAGTATTTCCTCTGAATCTTCAATATTTTTCTTACTAGTTAGCGATGATATGCTCTGTTTCCTTATCGAAGATATGGATCTTAGAGAGATCAAATGCGAACTGAACTGTATCGCCAGGTCTAGCTGTTGTACGAGCATTAACTCTAGCTGTGATATCGAACTGATCGATTGAGAAGTACAGATATACTTCAGCACCGAGCATTTCGTAAATGTTGATTCTAGCATCAATAACTGATTCAGGTGATGACTCAATGAAGAGCTGCTCATCATGAATGTCTTCTGGACGGATACCAAGAACAACTTCCTTATCAATGTATCCACCAGCAATAAGCTTATTAGCCTTAGCTTCCGGAACCTTGATAGAGTGTGAGCCGAACATAAGAAGAACATCTGAACCAGACTTAACAACCTTACAATCGATGAAGTTCATTGGAGGCATTCCCATGAAACCAGCAACGAAGAGGTTCTGTGGATGATCATAAAGGTTCTGTGGTGTATCAACCTGCTGGATAACACCATCCTTCATAACTACGATACGTGTACCAAGTGTCATAGCTTCTGTCTGGTCATGTGTAACGTAGATGATTGTTGTCTGAAGTCTCTGATGAAGCTTAGAGATCTCAACACGCATCTGAACACGAAGCTTAGCATCAAGGTTTGAAAGAGGCTCGTCCATAAGGAATACCTTTGGCTCACGAACGATAGCACGTCCCATAGCAACTCTCTGTCTCTGACCTCCTGAAAGAGCCTTTGGCTTACGATCAAGAAGGTGCTCGATCTCAAGGATCTTAGCTGCTTCATGAACCT
>CAMKMR010000107.1 GCA_946413945.1 uncultured Lachnospiraceae bacterium
CCCATACCGGCGATAGCTGATGTAGGATTAAGCATTTCTCTCATACCAGGTCCACCCTTAGGGCCTTCATATCTTATGACTACTACATCTCCTGCAACTATCTTCTTTCCGAGGATTGCAGCGATGGCATCTTCTTCACAATCAAATACTCTTGCAGGACCTCTATGCTGTAACATTTCAGGAACTACTGCTGATCTCTTAACAACTGATCCGTCTGGAGCAAGATTTCCCTTAAGAACCGCAAGTCCACCGGTCTTTGTATATGGATTATCGATAGGTCTTATAACTTCAGGATTTCTGTTTACACTGTTCTTTACAGCTTCACCAAGTGTAAGACCTGTTACTGTCATTGTATCTCCATTGATAAGTCCAGCATCAAGAAGTTCCTTAATTACAGCATATACACCACCGGCCTCATTTAAGTCTTCCATATATGTTGGACCTGCCGGTGCAAGATGGCAGAGGTTTGGAGTCTTTTCACTGATAGGATTTGCAAATGCAATATCAAAGTCAAAGCCTATCTCATGAGCGATGGCTGGAAGATGAAGCATTGAATTTGTTGAACATCCAAGTGCCATATCTACTGTTAAGGCATTCATTATCGATTCTTTAGTGATGATCTGACGTGCTGTGATACCCTTCTTTAACATATCCATTACAGCATAACCTGCATGCTTTGCAAGCATGATTCTTTCTGAATAAACTGCTGGGATAGTACCATTTCCAGGGAGGCCCATACCAAGGGCTTCTGTAAGGCAGTTCATTGAGTTTGCTGTATACATACCTGAGCATGATCCACATGTTGGGCAGACCTTCTTTTCAAACTCATCGAGCTTTGCTGCGTCGATTGAACCTGCTGTGTACTGTCCTACTGCTTCAAACATTGATGAAAGACTTCTCTTTACGCCTCCAACATGTCCTGCAAGCATAGGACCGCCTGATACAAATACTGTAGGAAGATCAAGTCTTGCAGCTGCCATAAGAAGTCCTGGAACGTTCTTATCGCAGTTAGGGATCATAACTAAAGCATCAAACTGATGAGCAAGAGCCATACATTCTGTTGAATCTGCGATCAAGTCTCTTGTAACCAGTGAATATTTCATTCCGATGTGTCCCATGGCAATACCGTCACATACGGCAATGGCTGGGAACATTACAGGCATTCCGCCTGCTTCAGCAACGCCAAGCTTTACAGCTTCAGCGATCTTATCAAGATTCATATGTCCAGGTACTATCTCATTATATGAGGTAACGATACCTACCATAGGTTTTTTCTTTTCTTCATCTGTCATTCCAAGTGCATTAAGTAATGATCTTGCAGGTGCCTGCTGAAGACCATTTTTCATATTTTCACTCTTCATAAGTCTTATCTCCTTTGATATTTTATACGCGTTCTGCGATAAGTGTTCCCATTTCAGATGTCTTAACCTGTTCTTCACCAGGTTTTGCAATATCTATTGTTCTATAGCCTTCCTTAAGGACCTGCTTAACTGCATTTTCAATCGCATCAGCTTCCTTATCAAGATCAAATGTAAATCTGAGCATCATAGCCGCTGAAAGGATTGTAGCTATTGGGTTTGCGATATTCTTTCCTGCTATATCAGGAGCTGATCCGCCAGATGGCTCATAGAGACCGAACTTGCTTTCATTTAAAGATGCTGATGGAAGCATTCCGATAGAACCTGTGATCTGAGACGCCTCATCTGAAAGTATATCACCAAACATGTTCTCTGTAAGGATAACATCGAACTGAGCAGGATCTTTAACTAACTGCATAGCGCTGTTATCAACAAGCATTGTCTCATATTCTACTTCCGGATAATCTGCGGCAACTTCTGCAGTCACCTTTCTCCAGAGACGTGATGAATCAAGAACGTTAGCTTTATCTACAAGAGTTACTTTCTTGCGACGCTTCATAGCGATATCAAAACCCTTTATTGCAATGCGTCTGATCTCATTTTCATTATATGTAAGAGTATCTACTGCTGTAACTACTCCATCTACTTCTTTTGTATATCTTTCTCCGAAATAAAGGCCCCCTGTAAGTTCTCTCATGATGAGCATATCAAAACCTGCATCGGCTACTGATTCCTTAAGTGGACAAGCCTCTTTTAATTCAGGATAAAGAGATGCCGGACGAAGATTTGCAAAGAGTCCGAGTTCCTTTCTTATCTTAAGAAGCCCCGCTTCAGGACGCTTCTCTGGTGGAAGCTTATACCAAGGTGATGTATTAGTATTTCCTCCGATTGATCCAAGAAGAACTGCATCACTATTCTTTGCCACTTCTACTGCCTCATCTGTAAGAGGTTCTCCTGTTGCATCAATTGAGCATCCCCCCATAAGGATCTCTGTATAATTAAATGTATGTCCGTACTTTTCGCCAACTTTATCTAAAACCTTCATTGCTTCTGTAACAACTTCAGGTCCGATACCATCGCCCTTAATGACTGCTAAATTGCAAACCATTATATTAATCCTCCCTAATCCTTAATCTATAAATCCAGTTTTTCAAATTCGTTATTCTACTCAGCTGAATCTGTTAATCTATTAGTATTCGAATATTTTTTTTACAATTCTCTTATTCTACTCAGCTGATCATTATTTTTCATTTATATAGTTAATCAGTCCGCCGCAGGTAATTATCTTCTGCATAAATGGAGGGAAAGCTGTTCCCTTATAAGTCTTACCTGTTGTGATATCAGTGATCTCACCATTGTCGAAGTTAATCTCAACTTCATCTTCAGCCTTTATCTCAGCCGCTGCCTCAGGGCATTCAATAATAGGAAGTCCGATATTGATGGAATTTCTATAGAAGATTCTTGCAAATGTATCTGCTATTACACATGAAATTCCTGATGCCTTGATAGCGATCGGTGCATGTTCTCTTGAAGAACCGCAGCCGAAATTCTTACCGGCTACCATGATATCTCCTTCTTTTACTCTGTTTACGAATTCTTTATCTATATCTTCCATGCACTTTGCTGCAAGTTCCTTAGGATCAGCAGTATTTAAATAACGTGCAGGGATTATAACGTCTGTATCAACATTATCGCCATATTTATGAACTGTTCCGTGTGCTTTCATTTTCTAATCCTCCCTTTCTTATGCCATTACTTCTTCAGGACTTGAAATCTTACCTGTGATAGCTGAAGCCGCTGCAACAGCCGGACTTGCAAGATAGATCTCTGAATCGATGGCACCCATACGTCCTACGAAATTACGGTTAGTTGTTGAAACCGCCTTTTCACCTGAAGCAAGGATTCCCATATGGCCTCCAAGACAAGGTCCGCAGGTTGGAGTTGAAACAATAGCGCCGGCATCAATAAATATCTCTGCCAGTCCTTCTTTGATCATCTGTTTATAGATAGCCTGAGTACCAGGGATCACGATACATCTTACAAATGGAGCTACCTGCTTTCCGTTAAGGATATCTGCAGCGATCCTCATATCGTCGATACGTCCGTTTGTACATGAACCGATAACAACCTGATCGATATTAATAGTTCCAACTTCATCAATAGTTTTTGTATTTCCAGGAAGATGTGGAAATGCTACAGTTGGGCGAAGTGTTGAAAGATCGATTGTATATTCTTCATCATAAATAGCATCTTCGTCTGCTTCATAAGCCTTATAAGGTTTTGTAGAATGTTCCTTCATATATTCGATAGTAAGATCATCTACAGGGAAGATTCCATTTTTAGCACCAGCTTCGATAGCCATATTAGCGATAGTAAATCTGTCATCCATTGAAAGTTCTTTAATGCCCTCTCCAACGAATTCCATTGACTTATATCTTGCTCCATCAACACCGATCATGCCGATGATGTGAAGGATAAGATCCTTACCGGAAACCCACTCTGATTTCTTTCCTACTATATTAAACTTTATAGCAGATGGAACCTTGAACCAGGCTTTACCTGTCACCATTCCGGCAGCCATATCTGTTGAACCTACTCCTGTTGAAAATGCACCGAGAGCTCCATAAGTACATGTATGTGAATCAGCACCGATACAAGTATTACCAGCTACGATAAGACCTTTTTCAGGTAGAAGTGCATGCTCAATACCCATCTGTCCAACATCAAAGTAATTAACGATATTGTTCATCATAGCAAATTCACGGACCTGCTTAACATGCTCAGCACTCTTAATATCCTTGTTTGGTGTAAAATGATCCATAACAAGTGCTATCTTTGTGTTATCGAATACATCTTTCTTTGTAAACTTATCTAACTCATTAATAGCAACAGGTGTTGTAACATCATTTCCAAGAACAAGATCAAGGCTAGCCTCGATAAGATCTCCAGCTGCAACCGCTTCAAGTCCTGCGTGATCAGCTAAAATCTTTTGTGTCATGGTCATACCCATATCAGTTTCCTCCTATAATTAAATATAATCTTGTGTCGTGCCTTAATTTCCAGCGTCAAAAAATATTGTTTCATATCAGAAATACTAACGCCAAAAATTTTGGTGAAAAAAATACAATTAAAGTAATTTTAATTTGTATTCTAACACCAGCAAGAATATAATTACAATATATATTAGTAATTATTATTATAACTTAGAGTTATATATATTTTTTGCAGATGATAGCATATTAATCTTAGAGCTGTATATTCCCGTAATATGCAACATACAAAATACAGGCGCTGCAGATCCGATCCCGTAATATGCAACATACAAAATACAGGCGCTACAGATCCTGTATTATGCAGCTTACGAATTACAGGCGCTACAGATCCTGTATTATGCAGCTTACGTCACACATCCCCTATAAGAAAATGAAGGAGAATTATTCCATGATAGAAAATCTCAATTATTACCGTATATTCTTTGCTGTCGCTGAAGCCGGCAGCGTTAGTAAGGCCGCTGAAAGACTATTTATCAGCCAGCCTGCTGTAAGTAAATCTGTTTCTCTTTTAGAAAAAGAGCTGAAATGCAGGCTTTTTGACAGATCAAGAAAAGGAGTCAACCTCACAAACGAAGGCCGCACCTTATATGAGCACTTAAAAACAGCCTTTAAAAGTATTTCAGAAGCCGAAGAAAGACTGACCAGAGATCTAAGCCTTGGCGTCGGAGAGCTTAAGATTGGAGTAAGTAACACCCTCTGCCGCCACATCCTTATTGATAATCTTAAAACTTATATCAATAACAAGCCTCATATCAAAGTATCTATCCACTGCCACGCCACCATAGATACAGTAAAGCTCCTTTCAGAAAATGAAGTTGACATCGGTCTTATATGCGAAACCGACCTGCCTCAGGATATGGACTTTCTTCCAATAAGAAAGATCCACGATACATTTGTAGCAAGCTCTACATATTTGGATAATCTTATGCTAAGAGAAAAAAAGTCCGATGAAAACACTCTTATAAATCCCTGGCTTTTAGCTGGAAATATCACTGCCATGACAAGATCTGAAACAAAAATAAATGAAAAGCAAACAAATTACAGTCTTAGCCCAAAAGAAATCTTAGAAAAAGGGAATCTCATGCTGCTGGAAAAAGGAAATGTCACGAGAAACCATATTGAAAATTATCTTTATCAGCATAGTATCATCCCTGAAAAGATCCTCGACATTAACGATATGGACCTTCTTATAGATTTTGCTAAGATTGGTCTTGGGATTTCTTCCATCGTAAGAGAATTTGCCACTGAAGCCCTTCAGGAAAAAAGCATTGTAGAAATTCCTCTGATAGAAAATGTTACCGAAAGAAATATAGGCTTTGCCTTTAAAAAATCAAAAAAGGACTCCCCTATCATAAGAGATTTTCTCTCTTATGACTGGGAATCCTAACCCGTGTACTTATCTTTAAACTTATCAGTATCTTGCTTTGTGTCCTGCTTTGTGTCCTGATTTGTATCCTGATTTGTGCACTTATCTACGACCTTATCTTTTTCCTGCCTATCTGCATTTTTCATTTTTTTAAGATAAGTCGTATCAACATCTATAAACCCATATCTTACTTTATCATAAAGAGCTGTCAGCTCTGACAGTTCTTTTCCTGTCTTAAGCTTTATTCCATCTCTTATCTGACCTGTGGTAAGACTCTCACTAAGCTTATAATCATCTTTAAAAGACAGGATCCTTTTTTTATAGATTCTTCTGGCTCTTTCTTCCATCGAAAGATACTCTTTTAATCTAACAAAAAATACAGGTCTTGTCCTCTCCTTTTTGTCCTTCTTTCCTAACTCTGCTATATCATCAATCTTATCTGTTATAAAATCATTTGCAATCATTGCTTCCATGGATTTATCTTTTTCAACCATGGTACACACCCAACATCCAAATCTGCTTTTCCCACAGCTAGGCAGCCCTTTCTCCACCATCAACGGACACTCACCATCAGCAGTTGCTCCACGATAAAGTGTAAGAAGTTCCTTGTTTGAATATCCCCATGGATTTTTATATTGCATAAGGAATACCCATACGTCATCATCGCTCCACTCAGATAGCGGAGAAAATACTAATTCATTTGCCAATGTTGGGTTCGGGCTCAACAATTCCCTCACTCTCTTCTTTTCATAATAAGTCATTG
>CAMKMR010000108.1 GCA_946413945.1 uncultured Lachnospiraceae bacterium
TGGAGTACTGTTGGAACCACTTATGAGAGAAAGGGCCTTGAGACATTTGATGAATTTACCTGTAGAGTCGGCTACATTCTTGGGGATATAGAGAATTCTGGACATGCATATGAACCAAAGAAGATAAATACAACTTTTGACATAGATTGTAGAAGCTTATCGGAGTATATATTTGGATTGGATCTTCTTAAAAATGAATTTGTCTGGCTCAATATGACAGGATATGGGCTAAAAAAACATACAGGAGTGTACGCTGATGATTTTCTCATGGATTATTTAAATGCTACTGATGTTATAAACATGAAGAATTTTTTTGAAATGCTGGCGACTGAACTTGTGGATGATATAAGCGAGGCTGATGTTGTCGTAACTTGTAAGAACATCCCAGCTGAAAAGTTAGCAGAAAATGCAAAGGTAATAAGAGAATATGATTTGGAAAAAATGATGGCACTTATGAATTGAGTGATAACAGATGGGGATGGTGACATTTCAACTCTGCTTCAGAAGAAAATTAGAGCAAGCCGCGGATATGCTGCAGAATATGAATGAATCGCAAAAAGAAGCTTGCTGATATGAAGGGGACTGATGTTAATTCGTTTGAAATTCGGCAGTTGATTGGGGAATATGGTTTTGTTGCGAAAAAGCCTTATCAGCTTGAAGATGAAAGATAGAAGCGTTCTATACATCGCCGGGATTTTCAAATAATCAGATATAATTGAGCAAAGAATACAGGGATCGGGAAACCAATCCTTTTATTAGGTACGGAGCTTGTCCTAGATGGATAATTATATAAGATGGTTTGTAACTGTGATATAATAAAATAGTTGTATATATAGTTCAGATTTCGCAGGGGAAAACACGGAGCTAACATATGGATTTCATTTTACCAGAATCAGATGGTTTAAGAATTGAATATTTTGGGCATCTTTTTGACAACACCAGTGAGTGTTATAAGATGTTCTGGTTTCAGGTGATCGTGGAGAAGATCCTTGTGGGGCAGACAACGGCCTCTTATGAGGAAATCATCGATGAGATGATTGCTGACGCCTGGTATATGGTGGCGGAGTACCATTTGAACCTGGGACCAAGAGATAATCTGGAGTTTGCAGTAAATCGTCTGGTGGAGATTTCTAACTTTAAAACTTCAGAGAATAAAGCAATCCTTCTTGAGTTTATAAGGAATTGCAAGGATCCAGAGGTCATAAAATATAAAAGGACTCTGACCAGAAATGTTCCTTACCGTTTGCAGGCTCCATTTCTTGATATGAAGACTAATGACTGGAAGGTTGGTGAAAAGCAGCTGATCGAAAGAATCAACGCTTACACGAACCTGATCTATAAATTTGCTCAAATGGATGGGCTGAGAACAAAAATCCATTTTAATGAAAATTGGAGTGAGTACATCAGAAGGAATCAGGTTATTATCAAGGGGTGGCTCAAATATAACCTGGTGGAATACATTCAGAGGAGAAATCCAAATGTTCCTGGTATTATCGAGAAGCTTTATCCGTCTCAGGAGCGAAAGCTGGAAGATGTACAAAAGTATTGGAAGAAGATAATGACAATCCAGCCGGTTATGGAGATATATGGAAATACAGAGCTTAGTGAAAATGAGATTTCGATTGATCATTTTGTTCCCTGGTCTTATGTGGCAAATGATGAAATCTGGAATCTTCATCCAACAACCAGAAGCATAAATTCAGCCAAGAGCAACAATCTTCCTAAATGGGACATTTATTTTGAAAAGCTGACAGATATAGAGTATCTGTCCTATCAGCTGATGTGGAAATACGAAGGAATTCATAAAGAGTTCGATAAAGTAAAGAAGAAACATTTAAATTCTTCAATGGTAGAAGGCAGGCTGTACGCTCCTGAACTTTCGAAAGAGAAGTTTAGAAACAGATTATCAGAGATAGTCCTTCCTGTTTATCAATCTGCAAAGTCAGCCGGATTCAGAGAATGGGAATATGTGAGGTAAAAACAGAGGTATAAAGAATCGTAGAAAAAAATGACGTGATAAGAGAAAACGAAAATGAAACTTATAGACAGGGCGTTAAATGAAAATGAAGCTACAAACGAGGCCATATATATGAAATTTGCTGTTATTGATACAGAAACAACTTGGACGGATGAAGTAATGTCTATTGGGATAGTTATTGCTGATGGCGAGACAAAGAAAGAATTGAATTCTAAGTATTATATTATTTCTCCTGAGTATAAAACAGGAGGGATGTTTTCAAATACGATTGCGGATGCACCTAAAGAAAAAACAGTTGTAATGTCTAGAGCGGGAGCTCTTGAGGATATTAAGAAGCTGCTTAAAAATGAATCTGTGAAAGTTATATTTGCTTATAATGCGAATTTCGATTACAAGCATTTGCCGGAATTAGAGGCATTTGTGTGGGTTGATATCATGAAGATAGCGGCTTACAGACAGTATAATGCATTTATACCTGAGGATGCTCCGTGTTGCAAAACAGGGAGATTGAAGAGCGGGTATGGGGTGGAAAGTATTTTGAATATGATTTCCGGAGGATATTCAGAAACACATAACGCTTTCTATGATGCCGTTGATGAGCTGAGAATTGTGGAATTATTAGGGCATGATATCGAAGTATACAAAAGAGCGGTAATTAACTGATGGTAACATTTAAGGAAGAAGAGCAGTTAATTGGGATTGCTGTTAGTTTTATCCAGAGGTTTTTAATTTGATATGTAAAGTAGAAAATATATCTAAAGGAAGATAAGGGAGGTGTGATATGACTAAGGTTTACTGTTATGCGAGATGTACTACTTGTAAAAAGGCCTTGAAGTGGCTTGATGATAACAAGATAAAGTATGAGATGATAGATATTAAGGAAGATCATCCGGATGGAAAGACATTGCGAGAGCTTCATAAGAAGAGCGGGCTGCCATTAAAGCGATTTTTTAATACCAGTGGACAGCTTTACAGAGAAATGGAGCTTTCCAAGAAGCTTCCGGATATGAGTGAGGATGAGATGTATAAAATTCTGTCATCGGATGGAATGCTTGTGAAAAGGCCACTTCTGATAACGGAGGATACTGTTATTCCAGGCTTTAAGGAAGAAGACTGGAAGAATGCATTAATTTAGTCAACATAAAAATGAGCCATAGTCCCGGGGGAGTGTGGCTTCATTTTTATGAAGAAAATATTCGACAAATAAAAGGGATTATGTTATTTTTTATTATGTCACTAAAATTTGGAGGATGTATTGCATGGAAGTAAAAGACTCATTAAATAATGCGGTTAATAATCAATGTTTGTTTCCGATTTCTATAAATAAGGAATTAGAAGACAAGTTTATCAAGAAGGCAAAGAAAAGCGCGGTTGCACTTATTCCTGCGTCGATAGTAGTAGTGATTGTTATATCAGTGTTGATATATTTATGCTTTACTTATCTGGGACGTGTCAGAATAGGTGGATTTTTGGTTATATGTTACTTTTTTCCTTTTTATGCCGTTTATAATTTGTTTTCAACATTTAAGGCAATAAAGAAGCATGATTATCAGTTTTTCGCAGGCGAAATACTTGGTAAGACAGAGAATAATAATTATGTAGTAAGAGGTCTTGAGGATCAAAAGATTGCTGTCTTATTTGGAAAGAAGGAATATAGACAGGGAGAAAGAACGATTGTTGCAAGATTAAAAGATGATCTTAATCTGATCTCTGCAGATTGAGAAACAGTTTGAAATATAAGTGAAATTTTAAAATGAACCCTGGTGCGATGGAAAATGTTCCTGGCACTGGGGTTCATTTCTTAATTGATATTTTTTTAGCCAATCGTTAAGTTGATTAATTTTTTTCTTTGATTTCGCGGAATCATCATCAACATCTGGATTGACTATGGCTCGTTTGGAGTTAACATAAAAATGGACCACAGCCTCCGGGACTATGGCTCATTTTGGAGTTCGCAACTTTTTTTCCGGGATTTATTTGGAGATATATGTATAATGTAAATATAAGATATAAAAACAATTCACAGCTAGTAGAGCCGCTTACTTTAATTATTGGTGATTCCGGTTCGAATCCGGGTTAGTGGTACGATCAAAGTGAATTGAATGATAAAGGGAGGAAAAAATGAACAGGATCTATAAGGATTTTCTATTCGATAAACACATATTGGTAGGAAAACATAAAGTAGAAGATGAAGAAATAAAATTTGCAACATTTTTTTCTCTCTTAAGACTTTACGGAATAAGGATCACAAAGGGAGAGGAATACTTAAGTCAGGAAATGATCCTTTATACAGCAGAGATGCTTGGAAAAAATGTATCTATGCCATTTTATAAGGGGTTTCCTAAGACAGTAAGAAGTTTAAGTCGTAGAAAACTGCTTTTTGATCAGCTTTTTGCTTATGCAAGAACTTATGGCGTAGGTCACTTTATGGGAAAAGAAGTTCATTCTGTATTTGAAGGTGAATTTAAAACAAAAAGTATGAATGAAGCAACTGAGATAAGGGATTTTATTATCATTTCCGAGGAAGAAGCAAATGAAATGTTATGCGAAACAGCAAGGGAGTTCCTTTTATCTACAAGACCTTTAAGTACAAGTAATTATGAAGTGGTAAAAAATGTGATCCTGGATCTTGATCCAAAGATTACCGAGATCGCATCTAAAAATACTGCTGTTAAGCTGCTTAGAGACACGAGAGATATGAGATTTGCGGATCATTTGTATCTTTCTGATGTGATCAGATTTTTAGATGAGCTGACCCATTATGAGTATGATAAGGCGCCAATGAATAAGCTGAACTTAAAGAATCAGGATAGAAAGTTTATTACAGCCTTGATCGACAGGCTTTTTTTCCTTGATAAATGTGACATAAGGACTTGTTTTGAGAAGAAGAAAATCTGGAATGGTCTGCTTCATCATATTCATTTTAAGCCAAAGACAGAAAAGGAAAGAGAATTTGTAAATGCCATCAGATCAGATAAGAATTTATCTGTAAATTCTGAATTTGAAAAGCTGATGGAAGAAGGAAATGTAGGCGGTGCGGTGGATTGCCTTAAGAAAAATAAGGGGGCTTCGGCTCTCCTCAGGAATATGAATTGCATTTTGAGCAGGTGTAATAGTCCTAAAGAAGTTGAGTATGTGTTTGAAAATATGGAAACAAAGAATCCTATTGTGCTTATGCAGCTTTTGATACAGTATTCAAATTTTAAGGACAAAAGAGGTGCTCGTAGTTTCAAATTTACAAAGTATAATGAACTACTTGTACATGATGAAACAAAACTTGAGGCGCAAAAAAGAAGATCATATATTACAAAGGAACAGGCTGATATACTGGTATATAAGATGAGGGAGAACCTGAGAGCCATATATAAATGTAAGCTTGGAAAGGTTTATATCGATAAAGAAATGGAGAATTACGCTCTTCCTATCCAGGATACAACAACTCAATCAGGATTTGGTGTTCTTACAAGGGGTTCTAGAATTGCTATTGGAGAAACAAAGAAGCTTCGTGCTTTTACTTATTGGGAGAAAGTTAATGACATTGACCTTTCGGTATTCGGACTGGATGAAAATGGCTATCAGACTGAGTTTTCATGGAGAAATATGTATAAAAAACAGTCGGAGGCTATAACCTATTCCGGAGATCAGATCAGTGGATTCAATGGTGGTTCAGAATATTTTGATATTGATCTGGAGAAATTCAGGGCAGAGTATCCTACAATAAAATATCTCGTATTTTGTGATAATGTTTATTCCGGGATCCATTTTAATGACTGCTTCTGCAGAGCCGGCTATATGCTTAGGGATATAGAAGATTCAGGTAAGGTTTATGAGCCAAAGACTGTAGATTCAGCTTTTAAAATAGATTGCGAGAGCACATTTGCATATCTCTTCGGACTTGATCTTAATAAAAATGAATTCATCTGGCTTAACATGGCAAGACAAAGCGAGTCAAGAATTGCAGGGGACAATACTATGGCATTTTTAATAGATTATTTTAATGTCACTGAGGTGCTGAATATGAAGAATTTCTTTGAAATGCTCGCTACTGAGGTGGTGGAGGATGTAAGAGATGCGGATGTGATCGTGACCAACAAAAAACTTAGTGACAAAGAAATAGCAGAAGATGCTCAAATAATAAGAGAATATGATGTGGAAAAAATGTTATCGTTAATGAACTGATCCTTTTTCAGTTAACATAAAAGTGGACCCAGGGGACTGTCCCCATAGTCCATTTTTATG
>CAMKMR010000109.1 GCA_946413945.1 uncultured Lachnospiraceae bacterium
ATGAATTATTGAGCTTTAAGGGTGATTCAATTGTTGAGTAGTTCAGGTAAAACAAGAAATCTGATATATAAGGCAAAATACTGATAAGGATTTCATGTTTTATACACAGATTGTGCCTTTGTTTTTCACAAATATAGTGTATATTTAAATCATTCCAAAGAGGAATAAAACCTTCCCCCACATTTTTTCATACCTTTTAGAAGCCGCCAGTCTGGCGGCTTCTTCTTTCTTTTAATAAATTTTTAATATTTTTAATAAATACTTAAGTGGGAAATAGATTAGTGCTGTGCTAATCTGCATATATGTTTTTCATATCAGATAAAAAGAGGTCAAAGTAAATGAAAAAAAGTATAGCTAACAAGGCTCTTTTTATGATGTTGCTTTTTATTACTGCTGGATGCACTGCTTGTAATAAGGGTGATAGCATAAAGGAAGAAAAAATGACCCAAAGAGATGTGACTGAAGAAAGCAAAAAAGAGAGCCCAAGTAACATAATGGTGCAGGAGCTGAGTCAGGAGGAAAAAGATGAACAGATTAAGCTGATAGCTTCAAAGGAAGATGACTGGAGATTTATAGATAAAGAGAATTCAGGAACAGCTGATGTAACATATGCAGTAACGGATATGGATCAGAACGGAAGATTAGAGATAGTTGCGGCATTTGTCGAAGGATCAGGACGATTCACAACATCGATAATATACGAAGTGTCAGAGGATAAAAAAAGTTTAGAAAAGATATGGGAAGTTAGAAATAATCCTGATTACTACGATGAGATAATGCCTGATATATGTGGCGTTGAAAAATTTCCTGTATTTTATGACGGTAAAAAAGGTGAAAATAAAATCATAGTAACAGATTATATAAAAGCGTCTGTACAGTGCAATAAGGAATATAAATATGCGTGGAGCTTAAAACAAGGAAACTTTGAGTCAGAAGTCATTGCATCAGGTGAATATATTTATGACGAAGGCAGTTCGGCACCACATTTTGAGGGCGATGGGATCAATGGAGATAAACTGGATCTAGAAGCTTATCACTCATATGAAGATATCGTCTATAAAGACTTTGAGAAAAAGGAAATGTATCTTTCATGGATAACGGTAGAAAAGTTGAATGCTAACGATGATATAGTACAATTGTTAGAAAATTCTTATGAGAGATTTTCAATTGTGTGACCCTTGGAAAGCTGCATCATAAATAAAAAATTATCAACAAAAATGCCCCTTATAAAAAAATACAAGGGGCATTTTTGTTGATAAAAAGCTTCAAAAAGCCCTAGATTATTAGGGTCTTAGCCTATAAGAGTTATCAACAAACACCACCATTTGTTGTGGATAAGTTGTTGCTAACACAATATCTAGTGTTTTTGCTATTGACTTTGATTTGGGCTGAATATATAATCCTTTATAGCGCAAAAAAACGCGGGAGAATAGATTTAATTGTAAAAATGGGGAAGCAAAAGGAGAAATAGCATGTTTTATGATGAGGATTTAGACGGAAATCTCGACATTGAGCCTACACAGATTTATATCATGAAAAGGTCTGGTGAAAGAGTTCTTTTTGACAGTTCAAAGATCTCTCAGGCTATCAGAAAAGCCAACCTTGAAGAAGGTATCATTTCAGAAAGACTTACAGAAGATCAGATCAATGAGATAACAGCAGGTATTGAAAAAGATGCACGTAATGCAAAGAGAGATTTATCTGTAGAAGAGATTCAGGATAAGGTAGAAGATTCTCTTATGGCTACAGGTAAGCATAAGGTTGCAAGACTTTATATCACTTATCGTTATAAGCATAATGAAATGCGTAAGATGAGTAATATCGACCAGAAGATATCTGGTGTTGTTGAATGTGAAAATGAAGAAGTAAAGCAGGAAAATTCTAATAAGAATCCTACTGTTCTTTCAGTACAGAGAGATTATATGGCTGGTGAATGGAGCCGTTATTATACAGGAAAATATCTTCTTCCAGATGACATTGTAGCAGCCCATAAGGAAGGAATAATCCATTTCCATGATGGGGATTATTTTGCTCAGCATATGCATAACTGTTGTCTTGTAAATTTAGGAGATATGCTTGATAACGGAACATGTATCAGTGGAACACATATTGATACACCAAGAAGTTTTAGCACAGCTTGTACAGTTGCTTCCCAGATAGTTGCCCAGGTGGCATCAAGCCAGTACGGTGGACAGACTATTACGATGTCACATCTTGCAAGATATGTTGATATAAGCCGTCAGAAGATCAAGAAAAGACTTATAGAGGAATTTGAGCAGGCAGGAATTCAGGTTGATGAAAATAAATTTGATTCCATTGTTGAAACAGAAGTAAGAAAAGAAGTTGAATCAGGCTGCCAGACAATGCAGTATCAGCTTATAACACTTCAGTCAACAAACGGGCAGGCTCCATTTGTAACTGTATTCTTATATCTTAATGAAGCACCTGAAGGCAGAATAAGAGAAGATTTGGCCATGATCATAGAGATCATGTTAAAACAGAGAATCCTTGGAGTTAAGGATAGAAAGGGTTATTATATAACACCTGCTTTCCCTAAGCTTATATACGTTCTTCAGGAGGATAATATCACAGAGGGTTCTAAATATTTCTATTTAACAAAGTTAGCAGCGGAATGTACAGCAAAGCGTATGGTGCCTGATTATATTTCAGAGAAGAAGGCCCTTGAACTTAAAGGTGACTGTTATCCATGTATGGGATGCCGCAGCTTCCTTACTCCAGATCGTTTTACAGATGCGGGAGTTGGAAATATTGCTAATGCTCTTAATTATGTTGAAGGAAAGCATAAATATTATGGCAGATTTAATCAGGGGGTTGTTACTATCAACCTTGTAGATGCTGCTTGTTCATCAGGTGGAGATGAGGAAGAATTCTGGAAGATATTGAAAGAAAGACTTGAGCTCTGCCATAAGGCTTTAAAGCTGCGCCATAAGAGACTTAAAGGAACCCCTTCAGACGTGGCACCAATCCTTTGGCAGGATGGAGCTTTGGCAAGGCTTAAACCAGGAGAGCCTATAGATAAACTCCTCTATGATGGATATTCAACAATTTCTCTTGGCTTCGCAGGTCTTGCAGAATGTGTTTACTATATGAAAAATGTTTCTCACACAACTGAGGAAGGCAAGGCTTTCGGTATGAAGGTTATGCAGCTTTTAAATGATTCTTGCCAGGCGTGGAAGAAAGAGGAGAATATTGATTATTCTGTATATGGAACACCACTTGAGAGCACAACTTATAAGTTTGCTAAATGTCTTCAGAGAAGATTTGGTAAGATTCCTCATGTTACAGATAAGAATTACATTACAAACTCATACCATGTACATGTAACTGAGGAGATAGATGCATTTTCAAAACTTACTAAAGAAGCAGAATTCCAGATCCTTTCACCAGGTGGAGCAGTAAGTTATGTTGAAGTTCCTAATATGCAGAATAATATCCCAGCAGTAATTGCTGTTATGCAGCATATGTACAACACTATTCTTTATGCTGAGATAAATACAAAGAGTGATATGTGCGATGTTTGCGGCTATAATGGACAGATACAGATAGTAAAGGACAATACAGGTAAACTAGTATGGGAGTGTCCAAATTGCCATAACAGAGAGCAGGCTAAGATGCATGTAGCCCGTCGTACTTGTGGATATATCGGAACCCAGTATTGGAATCAGGGGCGCACAGCTGAAATATCTGACAGAGTACTTCACCTGTAGTATTTTATGGAGTAGCATAATAAATGCGGCGATAATAAGTAGAACATAATATTTCGATGATAATTACGCTGCTCGCAATAACGGCGCTTATAATACGCAGATCAAAAATCCGAAAAAACAATATGGTAGATCCATAATTGTTTTTTCGGATTTTTTAATTCTTAGTATATGCCATTTGCTTGGTATTTAGTTTTTGTTTGATGCTGTTATTTGATTTCGTTTTACAGATGTTCGGAAATGATACAGAAAAAATTTTTGTGAAAGATAGACGAAAACAGAAAGCAAAATTGTTGATGTTTTACAGGCGAGGTGTTAGAATTGGAAACTGGGAGTTTGTATTAGTATTTTTTATCGGGGACAATAACAAAACATACACGGCAAAGGAGAAAATAATGAAGAAACCAATCAAAAGGATAGGAGTAGCTGTATTAGCCTCATGCATGGCTTTTGGCGTTTTATCTAATTTCGGTTTAAGGGGAGTGGAAGCAGCAGGAAATACTGTTGAAGTTTATGAAGGTGATGACATTGCAGCTGTAATAAATAAGGCTGCAGCAGGAACTACAATATATGTTCATGCAGGAAATTATAAGTATAAGAGTGCTATTTCAATTAAAAATAATGACATTTCAGTAATCTGCGAAGAAGGAACAGTTCTTAACGGTACAGGAGTTAACGTTACAAGTAGTAATGAGAGCATGGTTAAGATCTATGGAGATAATGTTACAATCGATAATCTTGATGTAACAGGTCTTAAGACAAACAGTTATAAAGTAGTTCCAACAGGATACAGAGTATGTGCTGGAGCTGACCATGTAACAATTAAGAATTGTGAAGTGTCAGATATTGGATGCATTTATGAAAATAAATCTAATATAAAAAAATATAACGCACACGGTATTATCGTATCAGGTGAGATTGCTTCAGCAATAACAGATGTTACAATCGACAACTGTTATGTTCATGGCTTAACACTTGGACAGAGCGAATCATTAGTTTTAAACGGCAATGTTGATGACTTTAAGGTTATCAATAACTTAGTAGAGAATAACGATAATATCGGTATTGATCTTATCGGTTATGAAAAGCAGGATGATGATTATTCTGAAGAGGAGAATGAATTCGACAGAGCAAGAAATGGTCTGGTAGAAAATAATGTGGTAAGGAACATTTCATCAGGAAGCAACCCAACATATAAGGATAGTAAATGTGCCGGTGGTATCTATGTAGATGGCGGTACGACAATAGAGATTAAAAGCAATTATGTAGAAAACTCAGATATTGGTATTGAAGTTGCCAGTGAACATGAGGGAAAGATAACAGATAATATAACTGTAACAAATAATACATTTGTAAAGAATCAGGGCTTCAATGGTATAAGCATTGGTGGCTGTGATAAAGAAAATGGTTATGCCGGTGATTGTATATTCGCAAAGAACATTGTTTATAATGAAGCAAATCATTGCTTTAACTTCCAGCAGATTAAAAACACAAATGTGATCACAGATAATGTATTTATTGATACAGCATCAGATGTTTATGAAAAGGAAAGCGCTTGCAGCAGCGATGCGCTTAAAAAAACGAAAATTTCAAATTTCATCTCACGTAAGACTTCGTTTGCAACTAAGGACACAGTATTTAATGTTAAGTATGTAGATATCGATAGTGATAACTGCACTATTACAATTAATAGTGATAAGAAGTTTGATGGATATGGCGCAAAGATTGATTTTAGCAAGAATACATTAGGCAAGACAGTTAAGGAAGATGAAAAACCAGTAGATAACTATGAAGAAAATGATACTGAAGATAATACAGAAGCTGAAGTGGACGAAAATGACACTGAAGATGAAGAGATGGTTGAGCCAACATATAAGATTTCAGCGCCAAGCTTCTATACTGTAAAAGACTTAAGTGACGGTTCAAAACAGTTCACATTTAAGAAGACAGGTTCTACAAACTGGAAGCATATTACAGTTGATTTTAATGATGTTGATCTAGAGAGATATAATAAGGTATATATTACTGTTGTTGCTTCAAGAAAAGATCTCTACCTTGGTATTACAAATAAGGACGAGGATGATCCTATATTCTATAGAAATCATTGGAAGAGCAGTTCGAAAGTTGGAACTACTAAGGAAGTAACAATAGAAATCGACCTTACAGAAGACAACTTAGATGGCTTATATATCTATTGTGATGCTACATCAAGCAGCACATATAAGAAGAGCCAGAAGCTTACTATAAGGAGCATCAGATTTGACAAAAAATAATCTGATATAAATGTAGTGATCCGTATGCATTTATAGGGATAGTATTCTGTCATTCTTTTTTACAACTAGAACAAATTGGATTAGAGATATAGTATAGAGTGAAGGCGTTGTATTATAGATATGGTATAGGTTATAGAAATATAAATAGCATATAAAGAGGAGATGACAGGTATGGGATTTTATGAAGAGGTATTAAAAAGCTTTTACATTAAAGATG
>CAMKMR010000110.1 GCA_946413945.1 uncultured Lachnospiraceae bacterium
CAGAAGAAGAGGCAAGAGCTAAGGTAGCTGCAGAAGAAGAGGCTAAGAGACGCGCTGAGGAAGAAGCAAGAAAGAAAGCTGCTGAAGAAGCACGTAAGAAGGCGGAAGAAGCTGCAAAGAAGCGTGCAGAAATAAAGGCTAAGAAAAAAGCTGCAAATTCAGATAAAAAGAAGAAAGCTGCGCCGGTTAAGAAGGTTCAAAATGATACTGATAAGAAGGATCTTAAGGCAGCGGCACTTAAAGAAGCTGAGGAAGCACATAAGAAGGCAGAAGAAGCACAGGCAATCCTTGATAAGGCTGGATCTGCAGATTCTGACTTAAAGACTATTGTTCAGAAGCAGGCAAAGGAAAGTGCTGAAGCGACAGTTGCACTTGAAAATGCAAAGGCTGATAATGCTAAGAAAGTTGAAGCTGCAAAGGCAGCAGGAGAAGCTGCTAAAGCTAAACTTGCTGATGCTGTTGCTGCAAGAAAGAAAGTTGAAGCAGACAAGATGGCTGCTCTTGAAAAGAAGCATGCAGATGCTGCTGTATCAAGAAAGAAAGCTGCAGAGGAAGCAGCTGCAAAGGCAAAGGCTGAAGCTGAAAAGCAGATTTTGGTTGTTGAAAAAGCAAAAGAAGAATTGCTGATAAGAAGAGCAGAGGAAGATAAGGCTGCCGCTGCCGCTAAGGAAGCACAGCGGAAGGTTATACTTGCTGCTGAAGCAAAGGTTAAAGATGAAGAAGTTAAGGTTTTAGCTGCAAATGAAAATGTTACTGCTGCTGAAACAAAGGTTAAAGAACTTGAAAAGCTTGTAGCTGAAGCTAAGGTAAATGTAGAAACAGCAAAGGGTGTAGCAGCTGAAGCTCTAAATATCAAAGAAGCAGCTGTTAAGGCCGTTAATGCTGAAAAGAATAAGTTAGCTGAATTAGATAAGAAGGATGCTGATGTAGCAGCTAAACGTAAGACAGAAGATGCTGGACTTGCAAAGAAGAAGGAAGAGGCTGAGAAGAATGTACCGCTTGCAGTTGCTAAGTCAGAGGCTGATTCTAAGGTTGTTGAGAAACAGGCAGTTCAGAAGGAAGAAGCTGAAACAAAGGCTCTTAAGAATGAATTCGAAAATGCTGTAAAGAAAGATGCTGAAGATGTAAAGAAGGCTGAGGCAGAAACTAAGGCAGAACTTGATAAGCTTGCATCAGAACTTGCCAAGATTGAAGATGATGCAAGAAAAGCTGATGATGAAAGAGCTGAAGCTCTCACAGCTGCAGTACTTGGAGCTGAAAAGGCTAAGAAGTCAGTTGATGAAGCGCGTAAGAACTTAGAAGCAGCAAGAAAAGCTGAAGAAGAGGCTATGAAGAAGGCTGAAGCAGCTGGTCAGACAGCAGAAGTTGAAGAAACTGTTGTAGAAGAAAAAGAAGAAATAGAAGAGGGTAAGCTTCCACTTGCTGCTTACTATCTTGAGAAATATCTTGGATTTACAGATGCTGCTAATGATGTGATAGAGGCATTTAATGATATCGCAAGTGATGAAAGCCTTCCAAAGAATGTTGTTATCTTAGGACTTCATGGATTTGGCTCAATAGCAGTTGGTGAAGATTTCGCTAGAAGTTTCCATGATTTTGGAGTATTAAAGGCACAGTCAATTGCAAAGATCAAGGCTCAGGGTCTTAATAAGATCGATGAGAGGAAACTTGAAGATAACATGAAGAAGTTAAATGGCGGATGTCTTGTAGTTGAGAATGCCGGACTTCTTACACCAGAAAGATTAAAGAAAGTTGTAGAACTTTCTAAGCCGGATAAGAATAATTACGGTATCATGCTTACAGGTGAAAAGGAAAGACTAGAAGTTCTTATCGATGAAAATTCCGGACTTATGGAGGAGTTCCTTTATCGTGTAGACCTATCTACTATGACAGACGACGATATGAAGACAATCGGACTTGCATATGTAATGCAGCGTGGATTTACATGGGATGAGTCGGTTGATGGAAACCTTAGAAATATGCTTCTTGCAATGGAAACTGGTAATATAGACAGAATGATAAATGACATCGAAGAAGTTATAACAAAGGCTGAAAAGAGATGCGCTGATACAGGTAAAGAAGAAAGGATTCTTATCGGAGAAGACTTCAAATAGAAACAAAATTCATTAGTTTTAGTTTACAAAATAATCTCCAGTACATATAATCTATGTGCTGGGGATTTTTTTCATCCCTTTTTAGATTTATTATTGATTGGTAAAGGAGCGTGCCATGTACCGCATTGACATTGGAATAGATTTAGGAACTTCAGAAGTTTGTATATATATGAGAGATAAAGGGATTGTAATAAGCCAGCCTTCAATGGTGGCTTACCAGCTGAAGGAGAAGAATATTCTTGCAGTTGGGTCTAAAGCTAAAAAAATGTTAGGAAAAACTCCTGAAGGTATTGTTGTTGAAAAGCCTCTTACCCATGGCGTAATATCCAACTACACTCTTACAGAGAGGATGATAAAGGCTTTTGTTAAGAATGCCTTAAAAAAAAGAAAGATTTGGGGAAGGCCTAATATCTGTGTCTGCGTACCTTCGGGAATAACAGAGGTTGAAAAGCAGGCGGTTGAGGATGCTGTAGTAAGAACAGGGGCAAACCAGGTGTTTGTTCTTGAAGCGCCTATTGCAGCAGCGATTGGAACTGGCGTAGATATAATGGAAACTGTTGGACATATGGTGGTAGATATCGGAGGAGGTACAACTGATATAGCAATACTTTCTGCTGGAAGCATTGCTGCCGGAACTACGATAAAAACTGCCGGAAACGAATTTACAGAAGCTCTTCAGAGATATGTCAGAAGAAAGTACAATATCGAATTAGGGGAACTTTCGGCTGAAGACGCTAAGATGGAGGTTGGATCTGTAGTAAAGAGAAAGACGGATGTTTCGTATCAGATAAAAGGTAAGAATCTGCTTAATGGACTGCCGGCAAGGCTTGATCTTACTGCAAATGAAACCGTGGAGGCTTTTGCAGAAGAATCAGCAAAGATAATTGAAGCTATTACTTCTGTGCTTGAGACAGCACCACCGGAACTTGTTTCAGATGTTTCAAAAGAAGGCATTTTTCTTTCAGGCGGTGGCAGTGAGATCTATGGTATGGATAAGCTGATAACCGAGAAAACTGGGCTCAGAGTTACTAAGTCTGATGAACCGGAAAATGTTGTTGCAGCTGGTGCTGGTATGGCAGGCGAATACATAATGGTAGTGGATGAAGATAAGAGAGAAAAAACATTATAGAAAGCCCGTGATTGTTTGATTTTTAGTACAAGCCCCTTTACATTCTTTTATTGCTAAGGGGCTCTATTTATGGTATTATTTTAACGATATTGTGGCTTATAAGGCCCGGATGAAAACTAATAAAATTTTAATCTATAAATGAATGGAGGATTATTTCATGGCAAACAAGAAAGTTGTTTTAGCTGGCGCTTGCCGTACAGCAATCGGAACTATGGGAGGCGGACTTAGCACAACTCCAGCTCCAGTACTTGGATCAATCGTAATTAAGGAAGCACTTAAGAGAGCAGGCGTTCCTGCAGATCAGGTTGACCATGTATATATGGGTTGCGTTATCCAGGCTGGCCAGGGACAGAACGTTGCACGTCAGGCTTCACTCAAAGCTGGACTTCCTGTTGAGACACCTGCAGTTACTGTTAACGTTGTTTGCGGATCAGGTCTTAACTGCGTTAATATGGCTGCTCAGATGATTCAGGCTGGTGATGCTGATATCGTAGTTGCTGGTGGTATGGAAAATATGTCAATGGCTCCATATGCTATGATGCAGGGACGTTATGGATATAGAATGGGCAACTCAAAGCTTGTTGATACAATGGTAAATGATGCTCTTTGGGATGCATTTAACGATTACCATATGATTAAGACTGCTGATAATATTGCAGAGCAGTGGGGACTTACAAGAGAAGAGCTTGATCAGTTCGCACTCAGATCACAGCAGAAGGCTGAAGCTGCTCAGAACTCTGGAGCATTTAAGGATGAGATCGTTCCAGTTGAAGTTAAGCAGAAGAAAAATACAGTAGTTATCGATACAGATGAAGGACCACGTCATGGTTCAACAATCGAAGCACTTGCTAAGCTTAGAACAATCAACCCAGATGGTTTTGTTACAGCTGGTAACGCTTCAGGTATCAATGATGGTGCTGCTGCAATCGTTGTTATGTCAGAAGAAAAGGCTAAGGAACTTGGCGTTAAGCCTATGGCTACATTCGTAGCTGGTGCTCTTGGTGGATGCGATCCTTCAATCATGGGTATCGGACCTGTTCCAGCAACAAAGAAGGCTATGGCTAAGGCTGGTTACAAGATTGAAGATTTCGATATCATTGAGGCTAACGAAGCTTTCGCTGCACAGTCAGTTGCTGTTCAGAAGGAACTTGGCTTTAAGGATGAAGTTCTTAATCCAAATGGTGGTGCTATCGCTCTTGGACATCCAGTTGGAGCATCAGGAGCTCGTATCTTAGTTACACTTCTTCATGAGATGGAAAAGAAGGATGCTAAGAAGGGACTTGCAACACTTTGTATCGGTGGCGGTATGGGATGCGCTACTATCGTAGAAAGAGACTAATAGGAGATTAAAGAATGGAATTCATTACATATGAGCAGGAAGGTTATGTAGGTGTTATCACTATCAACCGTCCAAAGGCTTTAAATGCACTTAACTCACAGGTTCTTGATGAGCTTAAAGAGGCTTTTGAAGCAGTAGATCTTGAAACAACAAGAGCACTTGTACTTACAGGTGCAGGGGACAAGTCATTTGTTGCAGGTGCTGATATCGCTGAAATGTCAACACTTTCAAAGGCTGAAGGCGAAGCTTTCGGTAAGAAGGGAAATGATGTTTTCCGTATGATCGAGACATTCCCAATCCCAGTTATCGCTGCAATCAATGGATTCGCTCTTGGTGGTGGATGCGAGATCTCTATGAGCTGTGATATCAGAATCTGTTCTGACAATGCTCTTTTCGGACAGCCGGAAGTTGGTCTTGGTATTACACCTGGTTTTGGCGGAACACAGAGACTTGCTAGAACAGTTGGTCTTGGAATTGCTAAACAGCTTATCTATTCTGCAAGAAATATCGATGCAAATGAAGCTTACCGTATCGGTCTTGTAAATGCAGTATATACACAGGAAGAACTTCTTCCAGCAGCTAAGAAGCTTGCTGCAACAATTGCAAGCAACGCTCCTATCGCTGTACGTGCTTGTAAGAAAGCGATCAATGAAGGAATTGAAACAGATATCGATAATGGTATCGTGATAGAAGAGAAACTCTTCGGCAGCTGCTTTGAATCTTATGATCAGAGAGAAGGAATGGCAAACTTCCTTCGTAAGAAAGATGATCCAGCAAAGGTTAAGAAAGTTGATTTCCAGAATAAGTAATTAAGCGACTTTAGGCAGGACGTGAAAATTCGCGGCCTGCCCGCTGTCGGTTATAAATATTAAAATATTATCTAGGAGGATTAAATATGATAGTTGGTGTTATCGGTGCCGGAACAATGGGTTCAGGTATTGCACAGGCTTTCGCTATGACAGATGGTTACGAAGTTCGTCTTTGTGATATCAAGGAAGAGTTCGCTGAAGGCGGAAAGAAGAAAATTGAGAAGAATATCAATTTCCTTGTGAGCAAGGAAAAGATCTCAGCAGATAAGGGCGCTGAAATCCTTGGCAAGATCAAGACTGGTCTTAAGGAAATCTGCACAGACTGTGATCTTGTAGTAGAAGTTTGTCCTGAAGTGATGGCTATCAAGAAGCAGACATTTAAGGAATTAATGGAGATCGTTCCAAAGGATTGTATCTTCGCTTCAAATACATCATCACTTTCAATCACAGAGATCGGTGCTGGTCTTGACAGACCACTTATCGGTATGCACTTCTTCAACCCAGCTGACAGAATGAAGCTCATCGAAGTTATCGCTGGTGGTGCTACACCTGATTCTTTAGTTGAGAAGATTAAAGAAATCTCAAAAGAGATCGGTAAGGTTCCTGTACAGGTTAACGAAGCTGCAGGTTTCGCTGTAAACAGACTTCTTATCACAATGATCAACGAAGCTTGCTACGAAGT
This sequence comes from uncultured Lachnospiraceae bacterium, assembly GCA_946413945.1. Taxonomy (GTDB): domain Bacteria; phylum Bacillota; class Clostridia; order Lachnospirales; family Lachnospiraceae; genus Eubacterium_Q. The sequence continues at coordinate 6,074 of CAMKMR010000110.1, forward strand.
TATGGAAGGTGTTGCTTCAGTTGAAGATATCGATACAGCTATGAAGCTTGGATGTAACCATCCAATGGGACCACTTGAGCTCGGTGATTACATCGGACTTGATATCTGCCTTGCTATTATGGACGTACTTTACAAC
>CAMKMR010000111.1 GCA_946413945.1 uncultured Lachnospiraceae bacterium
CTTGCTGAGTCAGCTGGGAAGTTAAAATATGTTCAGGTAGACGACCAGGCTATTGAAGAAGCAAAAACTCTTGGTATATGCTTTGGAGATTAAAGTACAATGCGTCTTAAAATTATAAAGATCATTTTAGGAGCAGCCCTTTTTATCGCATTTTTTGCGGGGGCTGCTCTAGTAACGAATTATATAAATAATTTAGGCAGAGAAAAAGTCGCTGTTGAGATGCCGGGAGAAAGCCTTAATGCAATTTATGCAGAGGTTGATGGCGAAAAGGTCAACTACATGCCGGCATATAGAACGGCCTTAAATACCAGCCTCTACAGGGATTCTATCATTCCTGTGGGAGAGGATAAGACAGTAAAGATACTTGTTCCTAATACAGGTAAGTCAAATAATAATATAAGCTATGAGCTAAGAGATGAATCAGGATCAACTCTTATCGAAAATGGAGATATGGAATATGATGCTGATGTAAATGGCTTTAACCGCTACGAAACCAGTATCCGTATGGATCTTTCGGAAGGGCGGGAATATAGCTTTATTGTAAAGACAAGTAAAGATAATGAGCAGATTTATTATTATACAAGGCTTATAAGACTTAAAAGTAATAAAATTGATGTCCTTTCTTCCTATGCAGAAGAGTTCAGCCGGGCTACATTTGCAGCGGATAAGAAGACTCTTGCCACAGAACTTGAAATGGCAGCAAATGAAGCTGGCAGCAGGGTGGCTGAGGGAAATGAATCTGACGATGAAGATGATAGTGATTCTTCAGTTAAGGTGGCGTCTGCGACAGATGCAGCCAGTGTTACAGCAGAGGATATAGAAAATGTCCTTAGAACGTCTACAGCTATTGTGGACAAGAATTATCTAGGGCTTGTTTCGCTTGATTCTTCTTTTGATGCAGTGACCTGGGGAAGTCTTAAGCCTGAAAAAGTAGGAGAGACGATAAGGACTATAAAAGAAGTAAGCGAAGAGAGTGCGGTGGTATCATTTTCTTATGTTATAACTGCCTTTAATTCAGGGGCTTCTGAAAATCTTTACTATAGTGTTGAAGAAATTTACGAACTTTCTCTTTCTCAGGATACAGGAAAGGCGTCTATATCTGATTACCACAGATATATGAACAGGGCCTTTACAGGAAACAGATTTGTTCAATCCACTAACAGTATAAATATCGGTGCGGTAAGCTCTTTTGAAGCGGAATATATCACAACTGATGATTGTGAAAAGATTGCTTTTGTGGCAGATGGCTGTCTCTGGTATTTTGATTATAACGAAGGCTGGGTCACAAAAGTTTATGGAGTAGAAACGTCTGCGTCTTCACCGGCCTCAAAGGGAATGAAGCGATACAGTATAGACTGCCTTAAGATAAATGATTCTGAGGTTGAATTTATCGTATACGGTCGTATCCCTTGGGGGAATGAGGAAGGAAAAGAAGGAGTCGCACTTTATAAATATAATGTAAAGACTGCCACTGTAAGTCAGGTGCTCTTTATTGAGACTGACCTTTCTTATACTGCTTTAAAGTCAGGCGCTGAAAAGGTTGCTGCCTATAACGATAAAAATGGAATGTTCTATACGATAATAGGACAAAAACTAGTATCTTATGATACGAAAACAGGCCAGGAAAAGGATATAACAACAGATCTTATGGAATGCGATATCAAGGCTTCGAAAGACAGGAATGTTGTAGCTTATCCTGATACTAGTAATGAGACTGAAGTTAAAAATATTACTCTTACAGATCTTGCCAGCGGTAAGTCAACAGAAATAAACGTTCCGGGAAAGATAGTTACATCTCTTGGTTTTATTGGGAATGACTTCGTTTATGGGGTTTCAGACAGTGATAATATTAAAGTCGGAGCTGATGGGATAGCAAGTTACCTGTTTGATTCGATAAATATCGTAAAAAGAGATGGCAGTCTGGCTAAGAAATATGAAAAGGAAGGGGTACTTATTTCTGATCTTACTTTTCTTAACAATACCATTTATCTGATAAGAGTAAGGAAAGATGTGGATTCAGGAGAGATTGAAAGTGTGGATCCGGATTATATTTCTTATAAAACTGAGGATGAAAAGCAGATAGTTTCAAATAGTTTTAATTCGTCAGAACAGACATTAGATGAACTTAACCTGAAATTCCCTGACTTTATCTATATGTACAGCTCGCCTATAGAAAAGGTGACAAAGTATGATAGGAAAGCTGTTGTGGAAGGAAAGATTTCCGGAGAGATAAATAAAAGTCTTGTTTATGTATTCCAGGGAAGGGATATAAAGTTCGAGTCAAAATCCATCGGAAGAGCGATAAGAAGCGTTAAGGATGAAGGCGGTTATGTGGTTTCTTACGACGGGAATATACTCTACAGACATAAAAAGGGCGCCCTTTATCTTACGGTGGCAGGAACATTTGATTATAAGAGCGTTGAAACTGATGACGAAAGTTTTGGAGCCTGCCTTTATATGGGCCTTTTATCATCTGGAAATAAAATCTCTTACGACGAGATTAAGGATAAAAAGGATTGGGAAAAGGCTTTTGAGGAATTCGGAGGAAATGCCAGAGGCCTTAATCTTACGGGCGCAGATCTTGATATAGCCATACTTTATCTTGGAGAGGGCATACCATTTGCTACTAAGATAGGGGACAGATATGTTATGGTGGTCAGCTTTAACAGTGAGGCTATAAGATATTATGACCCTGTTTTAGGAACAGAAGTAAAGCTTGCTAGAAGTTCGTTTAAAGAAGATGTAGAAGAGGCAGGAGACGAATTTTACCTTTATATCAAGTAGGGATTTTGTATACAAAGTACAATTTGTATAGGATTGTATCAATGGTTCACAGATTAGACACAAAATCAACCTATGATTTTCATATTTTTGTAGTATTCTTTAACTGTTCCAATTGAAGGAATCTATACCTTCCCCCACATTTTTCATACCTTTTAGAGCCGCCAATCTGGCGGCTCTTCTTATTTTATGAGAAACTGCTTAGGCTATGATACAGATCTTAGAGACCTTAGAACCTTCCCCTGCCTTATCAGTTTTTTTTTAGCTTGTGATCATTACAGCTTTATATTGTGAGATTAGATGCTGCTAGAGAGTTGTTAGGCGTTGCTTTAAGAAAAATCATGTGTTAAGATGAAAAACAATTTAAGAAAGAAAAGGAGAACGCGTTATGAAGACACCATTTGTTAGCAAAGATCAGGTTGAAGAGATTGTAAAGACTTATCCTACACCTTTCCATATCTATTATGAAAAAGGTATTCGTGAAAATGCAAAGAAGATGTATAAGGCTTTTTCGTGGAATAAAGGATTTAAGGAATATTTTGCTGTAAAAGCAACTCCAAACCCAACAATACTTAAGATACTCCATGAGTGTGGCTGTGGAACAGACTGCTCATCAATGGCTGAACTTGTTATGTCTGAAAAGTGTGGTATCACTGGTAATGACGTTATGTTCTCTTCTAATGATACACCGGCAGAGGAATTTGCTTATGCAGCAAAAATAGGCGCTACTATCAATCTTGATGATATTACACATATTGATATGTTGAAGGAAACATGCGGTATTCCTAAGAGAATTTCCTGCCGTTTTAATCCGGGTGGAAAGTTTGCTATTGCAAATACCATAATGGATAATCCGGGAGATGCTAAGTATGGTATGACACCGGACCAGATAATTGAGGCTTATAAGAGACTAAAAGAGGAAGGTGCAGAGGAGTTCGGTATGCATGCCTTCCTTGCAAGTAATACGGTTACAAATGATTATTATCCTACACTTGCTAAGATCCTTTTTGAGATGGCAGTAAAGATCAAGGAAGAAACAGGAGTAAAGCTTTCATTTATTAATCTTTCAGGTGGTATTGGAATTCCGTATAAACCAGACCAGGAAGGTAATGATATTGAAAAAATTGGCGAAGAAGTTCATAAGGTATTTGATGAAATTCTTGTGCCTGCAGGTATGGGAGATGTAGCTATCTATACTGAATCAGGAAGATTTATGCTGGCTCCATATGGACATCTTGTAACAAAGGCTATCCATGAAAAGCACATCTATAAGGAATATATCGGAGTAGATGCCTGCGCCGCAAACCTTATGAGACCTGCGATGTATGATGCTTATCACCATATCACAGTGCTTGGAAAAGAAGATCAGCCTTTAGATCATAAGTATGATATTACAGGATCTCTTTGTGAAAACAATGATAAATTTGCTAAAGATAGAATGCTTCCTAAGATTGATATGGGAGATTATCTTGTGATCCATGACACTGGAGCACATGGATTTGCTATGGGTTATAATTATAACGGACGACTTTGGTCAGCAGAACTTCTTCTTCGTGAAGATGGATCAGTTGTTCAGATAAGACGTCCTGAAACAATTGAGGATTATTTTGCAACCTTAGATGGTTTCTGGGATATAAAATTATAGGATATCAGCATAAGAAAAAGGAGTGCGAGGCGCACTCCTTTTTCTTATGCTGATATACTATCTTGTTTCAGGTTCTGGATAATCCTCGCCGAAGGTATTAACTGTAACTTCCTTCATTACAACTGGATCAAGCGGGCTGTCCTGCCATCCTGTAGCTACACATGCAATCTTATCAACTACATCCATTCCTTCTGTTACCTGGCCAAATGCAGCATACTCACCATCAAGATGAGGAGCAGCTTTATGCATGATAAAGAACTGTGAACCAGCTGAATCTGGATGCATTGAACGAGCCATAGAAAGAACTCCTGGAAGGTGCTTAAGATCATTTGCGGCAAAGCCGTTGTGAGCAAATTCGCCCTTTATAGAATAACCAGGGCCGCCTGTTCCGACACCATCAGGGTCGCCACCCTGGATCATGAAACCGCGGATGATCCTGTGGAAAGTAAGTCCATTATAGAATCCCTTATTAACCAGGGAGATAAAGTTGTTTACTGTATTTGGAGCCTTTTCGGGATAAAGCTCAGCCTTGATGACTGAACCGTCATTCATTGTAAATGTAACTACTGGATATGCCATATAATCACCGTTCCTTTTCTTGAAATTGTATATAAAAGATGGTACTATATTATCATTATTATAAAATTACTTCAAGTGTGCCCTTTTTTAGGGAAGCACTGGGTTTATAGAGGAAAGTATAGTGATTAAATTTGTTAAATGGATGATTGGGATTGTGGCAGCATTACTGCTTTTTCTGAGCATCGCGACTTATGTTGGTGATATAAAAAAAGAGTATGAAAGAGAACTTACAGGAACAGCGACAAGTAAGGGGACAAATGTAGAAATTACAATTCCTGATGGAGCATCAGCTAAAGAAATAGCTAAGATTCTTAAGGCTAATGGACTTATCAAGTACGAAAGAGCCTTTCTTAAAAGACTAGAGGAGTCGGAATATTCTGGGCATCTTCAGCCGGGTAAATATACTCTTAACACAGGTATGAATACGCTTGATATGATGAAGGCGATGGCTAGTTTGGATAATTCTAATAAGGTTTTACAGCAGTTGGTTGTACCAGAAGGTTTTACCATAGATCAGATAGCAAGAAGATGTGAAGAGCAGGGCATTTGTTCTGCTTCAGAATTTATAAGTGAAGTAAAATCTGTAACAAAGGCCGATTTTCCATATCTTGCTGATGTTCCTACTGGGGCGGATGTAAGATATAAGCTGGAAGGCTATATATTCCCGGCAACATATGATATCACAAAGGAAACAACTGCCAGAACTCTGGTGCAGTGGATGCTTCAGACATTTGAAAATTATTATACAGAGGATATGAGAAACAGAGCTGAGGCACTGGGACTCAATTCATATGAAGTTGTTATAAGAGCTTCAATGATAGAAAAAGAATGTAAGATAGATTCAGAAAGAGCAAAAATCGCAGGCGTTATAAATAACAGACTTAATGACGATATGCTCTTGCAGATTGACTCAACAGTGCTCTATCCACTTACAAAGGGCATGTATGATAAAGAAAATGTTTCATATGAGGATCTGGAATATGAATCGCCATATAATACATACAAGTATGAAGGGTTACCTGTAGGTCCAATCTGCAATCCGGGATTGGCATGTATTAATGCGGTTCTTTATCCGGAAGAACATAATTTTTTATATTATCATGTAATTAATGAAGAAACTGGCGAACATGAATTCTATGAGACTTATGATGAACACATGGATTCACAGGGTTCAGGTGGTTCAGATGATTCTGAGTAA
>CAMKMR010000112.1 GCA_946413945.1 uncultured Lachnospiraceae bacterium
GAGTTACTGTGTCATCTCCTGTTTCAGCCTTGTATTTGTCATAAACCTTTGAAGCAACAGCTGTATGAGTATCCATAATATAGCCGTCTTCATTATATACAAGCTTGATCTGCTCAGCAACCTCAGCCTCAGTTGCATAGCCGCCGTAGAATTTATCAAGTCCTGCCTTCATATCATCTGTAATATCGTATTTTCCTGTTTCATTAAGTGACTTCATAAGAGCTGCATTCTTGTCTGAATCATCACCAGCGATATGATAAATAAGTCTCTCAAGGTTACTTGAGATAAGGATATCCATAGAAGGGGATGTTGTAAGGATAAATTCTCTGTTTCTGTCATAAGTTCCTGTTGTGAAGAAATCATAGAGAACCTTATTATCATTTGAAGCACAGATAAATTTGTTAACTGGCATACCCATAAGTGATGCATAGTAAGATGCAAGGATATTACCGAAATTACCTGTTGGAACTACTACATTGATCTTATCTCCAGCCTTGATCTTTCCTTCAGCGATAAGTCTTGTATAAGCAAATACATAATAAACCATCTGAGGAACAAGACGTCCGATATTGATCGAATTAGCTGATGAGAACTGATAACCCTTTGAATTAAGATATTCATTAAGACTATTATCAGCAAACATCTTCTTTACACCAGTCTGAGCATCATCGAAGTTACCTGTGATGCCTGCAACAAATGTATTCTTTCCTCTTTCAGTAACCATCTGCTTTTCCTGAACTGGGCTTACACCATTCTTTGGATAGAATACAGCGATCTTTGTTCCTGGAACATCAGCGAAGCCTGCAAGAGCAGCCTTTCCTGTATCACCTGATGTAGCTGTAAGGATAACGATATCATTTTCAATATTGTTCTTCTTTGCAGCTGTTGTAAGAAGATATGGAAGGATTGAAAGAGCCATATCCTTAAATGCGATAGTCTTTCCATGGAAAAGCTCGAGGAAATATGCATCATGGTGATATTTTAATGGAGCGATAGGATCACTATCGAACTTTGAATCATATGCATTATTAATGCAATATCTAAGTTCTTCTTCTGTGAAGTCAGTGAGCATAAGTTTCATAACCTGATATGCTACTTCTCTATAATCCATCTTACTAAGCTCTTCAAATGATACATCGAGGCTTGGTATCTCGTCTGGAACGAAAAGTCCGCCGTTGCTTGCAAGTCCTTTAAGAATAGCCTGTGAAGCTGTTGCTGTCTCATTATGGTCTCTTGTACTTCTGTATAAAAATCCCATCTTATGCACTCCTTTTGTTTAATAGATAAAAATATTTGTATAAATTCTTCCTTCCAGGAAAAATTTTATGCTTACACCAAAGTAACACAAATCATTTAAAAAGAAAAGAGGCAACTAAGCCTCTTCTTCTTTTTTCTCTAAAATCAAATAAGATTTATATATTTATAAGTAAAATTTGTTGAAATTAATTAATAGCATATACATCCACGGTGCGTCTTCCATATTGAAGAGCTTCTTCATGAGTATTGAAGAAAATATCAATACGGTTTCCTTCGATAGCTCCACCTCTGTCTTCTACAGTATAAACCTGTCCGTCAATAACAAGCTGTGTACCGAATGCAAATCTTGAATCTGTAGCAATTGTATGATTAGCCTGAGCTTTTGCTCCACAAGCTGTAATACCATTTGTCTTACCACAGCAAGCTACACATGGGCAATAAGCTGTTGCAACAAACTGTCCCAAATAAGTACCTGATGCAACCCCATCTACCGAAACATAGATAGGCTCTGCAGTATTATTATATGAATCTCCACCTTCAGGAACATTGCTTACAGCCATACGAGTCGTAACTTCTGTTGTTACTTCTGTAGGAATATCTGCAATAACATTCACCTGATACTTTTCAGACTGCTTCTTAGCATAATCTTTTGCAGCAGAGTCTGCAGCCAGAATGTTCTGCAATGCAATCTTATCTTTATCAGCCTGCATCTGAGCGGCTAAAAGCTCTGAATCTTTTTTATCAGCAGTAACAATCTCCTGCTTCTTATCAAGGTCGTGCTTTACACCATCTATCTCATCATATTCAACTTTTGCGAACTCTGTCTTAACATCTGCATCACCCAAAACAGATGCAACAGCGATCATACGTCCATATTCCCCAGCTTCGCGCATCTTTTCACCCGTAACTGACGCAAAGCATGTAACAGCCAGTGCAACAACAACTACAACAGCACCCATACGCTTTGTGTAATTGCCAAGTTTCTTTCCTGCCCTTGTGTTACTGTCCCCTAATTTCATATCACGACTCTCCTTAATTTGCAAATTGTTTCAAAAGAACTAACAAATGTTTCATTGTTATTTACAAATGTTACAAAATAATTAACTTTATTTTGCTTTTGCTATTATATTACGTAATAATTTATAGGTCAACTGTTTTTTTATCCCCATTTATGTCTTTTTTATGACATTTTCCCGCTGGTGGATCTGACGTATATTTTTAGTTTTTTTCATTTATATGCTCTGACATATTTTTAAATATTTTAAATATTTATTCTTATTTTATTTAAGCCTCGCCTGTATGGTCTATAGCATTAAGAAGTTCTTCCATACTCTCGATTTCATTTATCCTTCTTCGTAAGGATGCTGAATTTGGAAGCCCTGTAGTATACCACTGTATATGTTTTCTCATTTCATGAATTGCTGTATACTCGCCCTTATATTTCTGCATAAGACTAAGATGTTCCCTCATCATAGCCCTTATATCTTCTATTTCAGGCTTTTCAGGCTGTTTTCCACTGGCAAGTCCTTCCTTTATCTGTCCGAATATCCAAGGATTTCCTCTCGCTGCCCTGGCTACCATCACACTGTCACAGCCGGTTTCTGCTTTCATTCTTACAACATCTTCAAAGGAAGCAATGTCTCCATTACCTATGACCGGAATTGTTACATTTTCTTTAACTTTTTTAATAATATCCCAATCAGCCTGCCCAAAATAATACTCTTCCCTTGTTCTTCCGTGGACTGCAACTGCTGCAGCTCCAGCTTCTTCAAGTATACGAGCCACAAGAGGAGCATTTTTATCTTCCTTATAAAAGCCCGCTCTTATCTTTGCCGTTACCGGGCAATCCACTGCCTTAGATACCTTTTCCATTATCTCTCCGCATAAAGCAGGTTCCTTCATTAAGGCAGAGCCCTCTCCATTATTTACAATCTTAGGAACCGGACAGCCCATATTTATATCTACATAATCAAAATGAAGCCTTTTCAACAATTTGGCAGCTTCATTTGCCATTATCTCTGGATCACTTCCGAAGATCTGAACCCCAACAGGTCCTTCCTCTGGAACTGTCACAGTAAGGTCATCCGCGCTCTTTGGGTTGTACATAAGCCCTTTCGCGCTTATCATTTCTGTAACAACTATATCCGCGCCACATTTTTTTGATAAGAGACGAAATGGCAGGTCTGTTACTCCTGCCATTGGTCCAAGAATTAATTTATTCTTAAAATCCATATTTTTTCCTACTGTTTTTCATATATAAGTCTAAGTCCCTGAAGTGTGAGTTCCGGATCATAAACATCTATAACATCTGTCGCATCTGAAATGATCTTTCCCAGTCCACCTGTTGCGATTACTTTTGCATCTAAGAGCCCTGACTCTTCCTTCATCTTCTTTATTATATATTCTGTCTGGCCTATATATCCAAAATATATACCAGCCTGCATGCTTGATACCGTATCTCTTCCAAGTATCCTGTCGACTTTTTTTATCTCTACTTCAGGAAGTTTTGCTGTTCCTGTCCAAAGAGCATTTGCCGCCAGTCTTATACCTGGTGAAGTTACTCCTGCATAAAGGCTTCCATCTTTAAGCACCAGATCATGAGTAGTAGCTGTTCCAAAATCAACTACGATGGCTGGTCCGCCATAGATTTCATATGCTGCAACAGCATCAACAATTCTGTCTGCGCCAAGTTCTTTTGGATTTGGTACTGCCAGTTTGATGCCTGTTTTTATTCCAGGTGCCACTATTACAGGTTTAACATTAAAATATTTGATAATACTGCTTGTAAGCGAATGCATCACATCAGGTACAACAGAAGCTATTATCACATCCGTGATATCGCTCATCTTATAGCCATTTATAGCAAGCCATTCTCCAAGATAAACTCCAAATTCATCTGAAGTTCTCTTATTTTTTGATATCATTCTAAACTGTTTTAAGATCTTTTCTTTATCAAAAAGTCCGATAGTAATATTTGTATTTCCAACATCAATAGCAAAAAGCATTTATTTTCTCCTTATTCATCTTCTCCAAAAAAGGCTCCATAATACTGCTCTAACTGTTCGAACAGATCCTTCTTTTCTCTCTGAATATCTTTAACCTTAAGAGCACTTCCTATCTCATCGAACAAAAGATCGTCATCATTCGCTTCAGTAAGGATTTTTAAGTCTCCTCTTTCATCGAAAACAAGCATTATTATACCACCAACTTCTTCTGTATAAAGAACGCACATGATCTTAAGCTCATCCTTTACCATATCTGGAAGCCCCTCAAAATCCGGATTAAGGAAGTATTTCTGAGTATATTTTGATGCACTGCAAAGTATAACACCATCCTGGTACATATCATCTCTCCTACTATCACAAGTTTTACTTATAGAAGCTTATCACTTCAACTATTTAAATGCAAATTAAAAATACCCCCGTTACTGTTTTATCCAGTAACGAGGGTATGACATGAGGGATCCAAACATCTCTCATGGGACAAGCATTAAATAAGTCTTACTTTTTTACAACTGTGCAGCTATCACATCACTCATATCATACATCCCTGCTTCTTTATTTGCAAGGAATTTTGCTGCATTGATAGCTCCATTTGCAAAAATATTTCTTGAATAAGCTGTATGCTTAATCTCAATAAGTTCATCAGGTCCAGCAAACATTACAGTATGAGTTCCAGGGATATTTCCTGCACGAACTGCGCTGATCCCAAGTTCCTTCTTATCTCTCTTCTGTCTCTTCTCACTCCTGTCAAATACATATTCGAATTCACCATTTCTTGCTTCATTTATAGAATCAGCAAGGGCAAGCGCTGTTCCTGATGGTGCATCCAGCTTCTGATTATGATGAGCTTCAACTATCTCAACATCAAAACCTGCAGGGCAGAATACATTTGAAGCTGTCTTAAGAAGATTCATGATGGTATTTATACCAAGACTCATGTTAGCTGACTTTAAGATTGGTATAGTCTTTGAAGCTTCTCTCACATTATCTAACTGTTCTGTTGTAAGTCCGGTTGTGCAAAGAACAACAGGTATCTTTCTTTCTACAGCATAAGAAAGCAGTGAATCAATCGCCTTTACTGATGAAAAATCAATGATAACATCAATATCTGCGTCGCATTTATCAATATCTGTATATACATTAAATCCAAGAGAATCATTCATTGCAATATCAACGCCAGCCACGATCTCTGCATCCGGATCATTTGCGACCATATCGCCTATAACTCTTCCCATACGACCATTACAGCCGTGCATCAAAATTTTGGTCATATATTACCTCCAGTTTTTTTACATGTATTTGTCTTTAATAAAATGCCGCTTTTAAAGATATCTACTAAAATTCGATTCCGTAATCTCTCATAGCTTTTTCAAGTTTCTCGGCATTCTTTTCTTCCATCTCTGTAAGTGGCATACGAACCTTGCCATTTGTCATTCCCATTAACTGTGTTGCCTTCTTAACAGGGATTGGATTAACTTCTGAGAAAAGTGCATGACAAAGATTGATAGCCTTAAGCTGAAGTCTCTTTGACTCAGCTGTGTCTCCTTCGAGGTATTTAGCTACAAGATCATGGGTATCTTCTGGAATGATATTTGCAGTTACAGAGATAACACCGATTCCTCCAAGTGAAAGGATTGGAAGGATCTGATCATCGTTTCCTGAATAGATATCAAGTACATGGCCTGCTTCTTCATTAAGTGCTGAAAGAGTAGCAACCTGAGAGATATTTCCAGATGCTTCCTTAATAGCAACGATATTCTTAACATTCTTTGCAAGATCTATAGCTGTCTCAGGTAAAATATTGCAGCCTGTTCTTGACTGAACATTATACATAATGATAGGAATATTAACTGCTTCTGCGATAGCTGTATAATGAGCCTTCAGTCCTGCCTGAGTAGCTTTATTATAATATGGTGTAACTATAAGAAGTC
>CAMKMR010000113.1 GCA_946413945.1 uncultured Lachnospiraceae bacterium
TAATTCCTCCCTGGCTTTCTTCATTTTTTACAGTATCTTTATAATAATGCTTAAGCTGGTTATAAACAAATGCCGTAGACATTATATTACCATCTTTTGCAACAAGATCATTTGCCCTGCAGTATTCATACGTAAATTCATAATATACATCTGCAAAACCAACACAGGCTCCTATACTATGCTGGTCTCCGACAGGTGGGAAATATTTTTCTTTACTAAGATCTACAGAAACCGGAAAATTTTCCTTCATGCTGAATTTTTTTAAAGATCTCTTCTTTGTAGTAATAGCTGCTTCATCCTTAATTACCTCATCATTCGCTATTTCAAAACCTGCATCTAATGCATAAGATGAATAATCAAAGTCAGGATCAAAATCATCACTTTCTGTATTTACCGGTGTTCCATCAGGAAATGTAAGCTTTGGATCCTGATCACTATTTTCATAATATATGCTGTCAGAATCATTTCCCTCACCGTCTCCTTTAGCATTTACATTAAACGAAACACCGTTAAACATTGACGCCACAATGCCTGTTGTTAAACAAAGAGACATAAATCTCTTTTTAAATCTGTACTGTTTATTTTTCATACTTTTCCTTCCACTTCTTTAATTTTCTAATACTATAACGTTTCCATTTATAACAAGATAAGTACCTTCTGCGAAATGATAGTTGGCACCATTTCTGCTGTCCCACTGTCCATTTCCGTTGTTGAAGCACACATTTGCCCCCTCTGCTTCATTAAGTTCTATCTCATACATAAAGCTGTACTCTGGTCTATCACTCTTTTTCATTTCAATACCAGGTGAGACTGTCCATTCCTTACCGTCAATAGCATAATGGATATTTGCCTTTTCCCAGTTCTTCTTATCTAGATAGATCACAAGCTTTTTATTAAGCTTGTTTACTTTTCCATTCTTTATTCCATATTCTCCAACAAAAAGACTGTAATTCTTACCATTTGCACTATCCCAGCTGTTATTGCCATCATTGAAGCAAACCTTGATATCAGCATTCTTTGCAGATCCAGCATCAACCGGGATTTCAAACATAAAGTTATAGCCTTCCTTGTCGCTAACTTTCATTTCAATTCCTGGAGCCTCTGTCCATGTTCCATTTACTGAGTAATGAATATAAGCTTTCTCAAAATTAGGATTGTTATAATAAACGACAGCCTTTTCCTTCTTGGAAACAACATTTATCTCTGTAGTTGCTTCTGCTATCTCCCCAAAATAATTTTCAGCAACTATCTTAAAAATATAGTTTCCTGCTTTTTCAGGGACAAAGTATGTTTTTGCTGTATATAACTTATCCTGATTTATAAGTGTATATGTATTTCCGTTATCTGTACTATAATAGAAATCAACTCCAGCAAGGCCACTATTACTGTTTAATTCTGCACATAGATTTATCTTTTCTCCTACAGAATACTCTTTTGCTTCAGGTAATGGCTCAAATTTTCTTACAGCCAACTCTGCAACAATAATATCTTCTAAGTAGCCTCTTACTGTTTTTTTAGTTACCTTATCTGTAACATCTACAAATATTGTATTTTTTCCTATATTTAATTTTTCGTCTTCCTGCTTGTTATAAAGTCTGTCAAGATACAGATATACATTACAAGATGTATAATCAGGCCATGAAGCAGCTATATTTTGGTAATAATCCGCCTTACGTTCCTTACCATCATAAATAAGTCCAAACGCAAATGAATATTCTCCTGATCCGCCAGTAGCAGCACACTTTACTGAAACTGCATCACCAGCACCAATTTCCCCCTTAATGTCACTTGTAAAACTCGTAATTTCAAGAGGTATTTCTTCCTTAATAACAATCTTTCCTACTTCTATAGTTTTATCACCAAATAAATCGCTTACATTTACATAAGCAGTATATTCACCCGCTTTTTCAGGTAAGAATTCATAGCCATTTAAAACCTTCTTTGGATGAATTTCTTTACCATCATTTGCTTTTATAAATAAATCATTCAATACTGTTTTTCCTGTTCCACCACTGACAGAACATTCAATTAAATTTTTCTTATTTACAAAGCATTTATCCTCATCATATTTAAATTTTTTAACCTGTATTTCGTTTATGACAAATGTAGACTCGGCAGAAGTTGTATAATCGCCAATCTTATAATCGACGCTTATTAAATATTGTCCTTTTTTCTCAGGAGTCCAGCTGCAGGTATTATCACTACTAAAATCCTGAAGAATTGTAGTTCTATAATTATATGTTACGGAAAATCTATAACTTACATCAGCCACATCTTTTCCGTCTTTCTTGCAACTTGCCTTTAAAATTCTTTCTAAACCTGTGTCAGATTCATTTCCTGATAAATCCCATGTTACGTCATTATCATATTCTGAGAAAACAATAAGTTCCTGCTTATTATCGATTTCAAGATCCTTCTTTTTTAAACCAATAAGTCTATTTCCATTATTTTCTATGTAAAGATCATGAATTACTGTTATATTAGAATCCTTTATACGATCTATTAAGGTAAAAGACCATTCATAATCATCAACTTTATTTGCTGTAATATCACTTACAACATTATTAAGATCATAGTAGAGCTGGCCTCTAGTTCTTTCATTTTTTCCATCCAAAGAAACCGCAAAATTATTAGTTCCTTTAAAAGCCTCAAAAAATGAAAAATATTCCTTTTTGGTTTTCCTATCTTCAGCATGAATAATTATGCTATTAGTGTCTCTTTTTGCTGTTGACATATCTACAACTAAATAAACACCTGAAGATGGATTTTCCTTCTTTATATCATTTAAGACAACAAGGTCTTTAAATGTTCCTTCTCTTTTTACTTTATCTTTTGTCTTTTTTCCACAAGCCGAATTCTTATTTAAGGAATCGTAAGCAACCCAGGCAAAGCCATCTTTTCCCCAGCTTTTTCCCCAGGAATTAGCTATCTTAAAGGCGCCTCTTTCACTATCTTCAATTTTTCCATTACCATTAATGTCAATAAAAATATCATCATCATAACCAACAATAGTCATTTGATGAGAATCGTCATCCGATTTATAATCAGTTTCAACCCTGATCATTTCTCCAGCATGTACAGAACCTTCCGGAATCCTATCAGTATCAATATTATCCATATAAGTATGGAATGTTAATACTTTACCATCAGCTAAATATGATTTAATCTTATCAAGATCATGATCTTTATTATTTGTGATCTGTCCTGAAATATTAAATATTTTATAGCCATTTGATCTATGAGTTGATGCTTCTTTCCAGATGTTTTCCTCAGGAAACCAGCTTTTATTTTCATACTCATTATAATAATTCTGGAAATCCACATGTTCGATAGATGGAGTTCCTTCACTATCTAAAAGCTCAAAAACTCTTGATTCATATGATCCTCCTTTACTACCAGAATCTTTGGCCTGATTATAGATAAAGGCTGGTGACATCGTGTTTTCCCTAGTTGCCACAAGGTCATTTGCTTTACAGTATTCATATGTAAAAGCATAATAAACATTCGCCCAACAGCAGCATGAACCAACCTGTTTCTGATCTCCTATTTCAGGAAAATACTTAGAAGTACTTAAGTCTACTGATGATGGATATTCAAACTCAGTCGTTTCATTACTATTAAAACTTAAGCTAGCTATAGACGATATTTTATTCAATTTTTTTGCAGAAATTATTATGTCAGATGCGTCTTCTTCATATTCATATCCGTATCCATAAGATGAATAATCAATACCTGGATCAAAATCGACGCTGTTGGTATTTACCGGTGTACCATCAGGAAATACCAAATCAGAATCTGCCTCTTCTGTTTCAAGAGAAGTTGCAGCAGTATTACTGCCAGAATCAGGGTCATCGCCATTACCCTGGGCATTTACACGGAAAGAAAATCCGTTAAACATTGATGTTACTACAGATGTAGCAAGAAATAGTGACATCAGCTGTTTTTTAAATCTTAAATGTCTATGTCTCACTTTTTTCCCCTTTCGTTTTCCACTAGACAAATTTAAAAAAGCGCTTCTGCCCCAAAAATATGTGATTTAATATAACTTTATCTTTGCACCTCCAGACTTAATCAGATTATATCTTACCCCTTTTTATGCTTTCTTTAAAATCCCTTGTGAATTTAATAACACACACTCATATTAAAATCAACGAAAAAATTGAAACGTTTCAATTAAAACTGCCTTATTTTAACTTTTCAAGACACAAAAACTTCATATTTTACGCCGCATCCAAGCTGTTTTAGATAAATTGTATTTTTTTTCGTACAATCACAAGTAAAACAGTTTCCATGATTTTTTTATTATAAAAAATAAAAGGCGCTTAAATAAACGCCTTTTACATAAATACTATTTTTTTACTTTCTTAAAAGCACACATTCATAGCCTGACAGTTTCCCACTAAATGTCTCATCTTTAAGAAGTTCATTATAACCTGCATACTCCATTACTGATATCTCTCCATCAGAAGGATGGAAAATAAGTATTTCTCCTGAAGTAAGATGGTAAGTTAAAAGATTCTTCATGTTATCACTTTCGGTATAAAGATAAGAGCCTTCTGTCAGAGCAGAGATCATATGTCTGAAGTAAGTAAGCCTCTGATACCAGGTGTAAAGATCCTTATCCTGCCTTGTCTCATCCCAGATCATACCTCTTCTGTTATCAGGATCTTCTCCTCCCGTCATACCTACTTCATCTCCATAATAAAGGAATGGTGTTCCTGGAAGAAGCATTTGAAATGCCGCTGCCAGCTTTAATTTTCTCTTATCTCCTCCAGCTCTGTAGAGGAAACGGCTTGTATCATGGCTGTCAATAAGATTCCAAAGAACGGGAACTACTGCACTATGATACTGTCCCAATAAAAAACCCTGTTCAGACAAAAATTCCGATGGACGAAGGGAATTATCACAGATCATGGAAGAAACACTCTTAAAGAAAGCATAATTCATTACGGAATCCCACTCATCTCCCTGCAGGAAATCAGGAGCATAATGCCATACTTCTCCTACGATAAGTGCATCTGGATTAATTGCCTTTATCTCTTTTCTGAATCTCTTCCAGAAATCATGTCCTATCTCATCACCAACATCCAGTCTCCATCCATCAATATGGAAATCTCTGATGTAATATTTTGCTACTTCAAGAATATAATCTGCCGTCTCTTTATTGCTGAGATTAAGCTTTGGCATACCACCAAAGTAGGCAAAGCTCTGATAAGAAGGCTTGATGCCGTGGGCCCCTTTATCGACAGGAAGCGAATCAATGTAATACCAGTCATAGTATTTTGAATCTCTTCCCTTATCCATAATATCCTTAAAGGCAAAAAAATCTGTTGCCGTATGATTAAATACACCATCCAGCATTACCCTAAGCCCCAGACCATGAGCCTTATCTATAAGCATATGGAGATCATCCGCCGTCCCCAGCGAAGGATCGACTGTATAATAGTCAATGGTATCATATTTATGGGAAGTATTTGACTTAAATATCGGTGTCATATAAATGACATCTACACCCATACTCTTTAAATAATCCAGATGTTCTATTATGCCCTTTAAATTACCTTTTAGATCAGCATCCCATCTGATAGGTTCCTGATACCAGATTTTATCTTCCACCTCTTCTGTTGCAGCAAAACGAGTTGGGAATATCTGATAAACTACGGCATTTTTTGCCCAATCAGGAATTTCAAAAGTCTGCTCACACCTTGAAATAACCGGACAGTCAAACATAGACTCAACTCCCCAAGGCTCATTTGCAAAGAATCTTGAATCTCCATACCAGATCCTTGCTCCTGCCGAATCCACTAACTCAAAGAAATATCTTATGCAAAGTGTTTCCGGGTTAGATGCATTTTCCGATCCCTGACGGATTAAAATATCAATATCCGCCCTATAATAATCATGTCCAAAGTCACTGGCATATTTAACCATCTCACAGCAATTTCTTGTATCAAACTGCTCTACAGGAATATATTTATCCCTCGAATGCAGATAGATGGCACTGATATCGTTCTTTCCTGTCGCAAGCCTTATCCTAAGTTTTCCATTCTCAAGAACAAAGCAGTCCCGCTGGTCTGCATAATGTATAATTCCAGCATAATTCATTAAATTTACCTCTTAAATCCTCGATTTTACTAATTAGTAAAACGCTTAAACACACTAAGGTCATTATAT
>CAMKMR010000114.1 GCA_946413945.1 uncultured Lachnospiraceae bacterium
TGGCTGGAGAAGTTAATAAATTTGCAGAAGAATATAATGGGATTGCTGTAAGATACGGCGGTGAAGAATTCCTTCTTATACTTCCCGGAAAAACTCTTAATCAGGCTCTAAAGGTTTTAAAGGCTGTTCATAAGGAAATCAGGGAAAATGTAGTGAAATATGAAGAATATGAGATTCATGTTAATACGAGTCTGGGCATTGCTTCATATCCGGATACTACTAAGAAAATTGAAGAAGTTCTCGACAGGGCTGATAGAGCAATGTATTATAGTAAAGAGCATGGTAGAGGCTATATCATAATTGATGGTAGGGAAGAAGAAAGTTATAATACTATAACAGATGATAAGTAATTCTACTTATGACTATTAAAATCAGGAGCAAAAGTGTATGAAAATATTAGTAATCAATAGTGGTTCAAGTTCACTTAAGTATCAGCTTATAAATTCTGACACTGAGGAGGTACTTGCAAAAGGACTTTGTGAAAGAATTAAGATAGATGGACAGCTTATCTTTAATGATCCTAAGACTAAGGAAAAGATAGTTATAAAAGAAGCTATGCCAGATCATAGTGCAGCTCTTAAGATCGTAATAAGAGAGCTTACAGATCCTGTTCATGGAGCAGTAAAGTCTCTTGACGAGATAGATGCTATTGGACACAGAGTAGTACATGGGGGAGAAGCATTTTCTTCTTCAGTAGTTGTTACAGATGAAGTGCTTAAAGATATAGAGGCTTGTTCAGATCTTGCACCTCTTCATAATCCGGCTAACCTTCTCGGCATCAGAGCTTGTATGGATCTTATGCCAGGTAAGCCAAATGTAGTTGTATTTGATACAGCGTTCCATCAGACAATGCCAGAAAAGGCATATATCTATGGTATCCCATATTCTTATTATGAAAATTATAAGCTTAGAAAATATGGCTTCCACGGAACAAGTCACAGTTATGTTTCTAAGATAGCTGCTGAGCTTTCAGGAAAACCTGTTGAAGAATCAAAGGTTATTGTATGTCATCTTGGCGGTGGTGCGAGTATCTGTGCTGTTAAGGGTGGTAAGTCAGTTGATACTTCTATGGGTCTTACTCCACTTGAAGGACTTATTATGGGAACAAGAAGTGGAAGTGTTGATCCTGCTGTTATACAGTATATTGCACATAAAGAAGATAAGACAGTTGATGAAGTACTTAATATCCTTAATAAGGAATCTGGACTTCTTGGATTATCAAATAAGTCAAGTGATATGAGAGATATCGATGCAGGTTATAAGGAAGGTGATAGTCGTTGTACTCTTGCATTCCACGCATTCTGCTATCAGATAGCTAAAACAGTTGGTTCTTACATCGCAGCTCTTAATGGCGTTGATGTTATCGCATTTACAGCTGGTATCGGAGAATGGGATACAATAGTAAGAGCTGAGATACTTTCTTACTTTACTTATCTTGGAATTAAAGTTGATGATGAAGCAAATAAGCTTGGAGGAGATATAATCAAACTTTCTACAGATGATTCTTCTGTCAAGGTTTATGCTATCCCAACCAATGAAGAGCTTGCAATATGTCGTGAGACAGTAAGACTTACTAAATAATTACAAGTGTTAAATATTTATAAATGTAAAATGATAAAGAATAAGGCTTACTAGATTAATTTTTTATAAAAGATTTTATTTTATCACTTGACATAAATTAATATCATTTGTATAATGTTCCAAGTGTGATTTCGGTAAGGAGGTGTAATTCGAATGTCAATCTGTCCTAAGGGAAAAATATCAAAGGCTAGAAGAGATAAGAGAAGAGCTAACTGGAAAATGTCAGCTGCAACTCTCGTTAAGTGCCCTAGCTGCGGAGCTCTCATGATGCCTCATAGAGTTTGCAAGAGCTGTGGTTATTATAACAAGAAGGAAATCGTATCTACTAATAAAGCCAACTAATTTAGTTTGATATATTATTTTGTTAAAGACTCTGTCCGTTGTGATGGAGTCTTTTTCATTTACTTGCACATTGAAGGCATTTAATATAAAATGTACTTTGTGTCTTTACATAATTTTTGAAGGGTTCATGTTTCAGAAATTATGTAATGACATGAAAAGTAATTAAGTTTAATAGGGAGAGCTTAAAAATATGGAGAAGACGGTTAAAATTGTAATCGATACTTTAGGTGGTGATAACGGGGCTAAGGTATGTGTTGCTGGTGCTGTAGAGGGACTTAAAGAAAATCCAAATGTTCGTATCATTCTTACAGGACATGAAGATGAATTAAAGAATCTTCTTTCAGAACATGAATATGATAAGGGAAGAATTGAGATAGTAAATGCGACTGAGGAGATAACAACAGAAGAACATCCTGTTGAGGCGGTTAGAAAAAAGAAAGACTCTTCACTCGTTGTAGGTCTTAATTTAGTTAAGGAAGGAAAGGCAGATGCATTTATCTCTGCTGGATCTTCAGGAGCAATCCTTGCAGGTGGACAGTTTATAGTTGGTCGTGCAAAGGGAGTTAAGAGAACACCGCTTGCGCCTATCCTTCCAACTTCTACAAAGCCATCTCTTCTTATTGACTGTGGTGCTAATGTTGATGCAAAGCCAGAGGTGCTGAATCAGTTTGCTGAGATGGGTTCTATATATATGGAAAACATTATGGGAGTAAAGAATCCTACAGTTGCCATTGTTAATATTGGTACTGAAGAGGCAAAGGGAAATGCTCTCGTTAAAGAAACATATCCACTTCTTAAGGCAAATAAGCATATTAATTTTATCGGAAGCATTGAGGCAAGAGATATACCTGCAGGCAAGGCTGATGTTATCTTAACAGAAGCATTTGTAGGAAATGTAATCCTTAAGATGTATGAAGGTATGGCTAAAATGATCCTTGGAGAGATAAAAGGTGCTTTCCTTTCAAATCTTAAATCAAAGATCGGTGCCATGATGGTAAAGAAATCATTAAAGAAAGTTTTATCTAAGTTTAACGCAAGTAATAAGGGAGGAGCTCCTCTTCTTGGACTTAACGGACTTGTAGTTAAGATCCATGGTAATTCGAAAGAAGCAGAAGTTATCTCAGCTATAAAGCAGTGCGTAACATTTATAGAAAGTGATGTCAGTGGAAAGATAATAAGAGGTCTTGCTGCTGATGAAGAGGTTGAAAAATAGGATGTATTACGGTGGGCAGGATTATACAAAATTAGAAGATGAGATAGGTTATAAATTCAAGGATAAAAGTCTTCTTGATATAGCCTTTACACATAAATCATATTCTAATGAGTATCATCTAAAGAAAGTTCCTTCATATGAAAGATTTGAATTTTTAGGAGATGCTATACTGGAATTTGTTACAAGTGAAACACTTTTTAATAAATTTCCTGAAAAGCCGGAAGGCCAGCTTACAAAACTTCGGGCTAGTTTAGTATGTGAGATGACACTCTCTCAGATATCCAGAAATCTTCATTTAGGTGATTATCTTTATTTAAGTAAGGGTGAAATGCTTACAGGTGGAAATAACAGGTCATCTATTTTATGTGATCTTTTTGAGGCAGTTCTAGGGGCTATATATCTTGATAGTGGTATAGATGAAGCAAAGAAATTTGTTATGAGATTTTTACTTGATGATATAGAAGCCAAGGCTGTATATCATGATGCAAAGTCAATATTACAGGAATATTCTCAGAAAAAATCTTTAGAACTTCATTATGAGCTTATCAGCGAAACTGGGCCTGATCACAATAAGAGTTTTACAGTTGCTGCGGTTTTAAATGGAAAGAAATGTGAAGTTGGAACAGGACATACCATGAAAGCTGCGGAGCAAGAAGCGGCTCATAAGACTATTCTTATGAATGGTATAAGTATATAACAGGGAAGAATATAATGTATTTAAAGAATATAGAGGTAAATGGATTTAAGTCCTTTGCTAATAAGATAAATTTCAAATTTGAAAAAGGTATTACCGGAATTGTAGGTCCTAATGGTTCAGGTAAGAGTAACGTTGGTGATGCAGTAAGATGGGTACTTGGTGAACAGAGTGCCTTAAAACTTCGTGGAGCTAAGATGGAAGACGTTATCTTTTCGGGTACAGAACTCCGTAAGCCACAAGGGTCAGCTTATGTTGCTATCACACTTGATAATTCGGATCACAGTCTTCCTATTGATTATAATGAGGTAACAGTAGCTAGACGTGTATATCGTTCAGGTGAAAGTGAATATCTTATCAATGGAAATGTATCCCGCCTTAAGGATGTAGCTGCACTTTTCTTTGATACCGGTGTAGGTAAAGAAGGATATTCGATCATAGGACAGGGTCAGGTTGAAAGGATCATTTCCGGAAAGCCTGAAGAACGCCGTGATCTTTTTGATGAAGCTGCAGGTATCGTAAAATATAAAAAGAATAAGCTTACAACAGAAAAGTCTCTTGAAATAGAACACGCGAACCTTAATCGTGTAAATGATATCTTGTCGGGGCTTGAAGATAGAATTGAGCCTCTTCGTGCTCAGTCTGAGAAGGCTGTAAAATATTTAGCTTATAAGGAAGAATTAAAAACTTATGAAGTTAATTCTTTTTTACTTGAAATTGACAGATTAAGAACAAAGCTTGAAGAGAGTAAAGAAAAGCTTAATATCACTAATGATGATAAGCTTAGACTTGAAGCTGAATTTGATGATACCAAGGCTGAATACGAAAGACTTGAAGAAGAATTAGAAGAATTAAATATAAAGATTGAAGATACTAAAGCAGTTATCAATGGATGCCAGCTCGATAACGAAAGATCAGAAGGTGAGATCAGGGTTATAAGAGAAAGGATTGCTTCTGCAGAAGGTATTGAAAAAGAAGCTGCTTCTCAGATTCAGCGTGTCAGTAAGGAATTAGAGCGTCTTGAAGAAGAGTTTCAGATTGAAAAAGATAAGAAAAATAATATAGCTAAAGACTTTAAGGAAAGAGAAAATAAAGTTAAAGAGGCTGAGGCTGAAGTATTAAAAGCTGAGGAAGAAGTTAAGACTATTGAAAGGCGTATAGACGAGGCAAAGGGTTCTATCATTGATTCTATGAATAATGCCAGCTCCCTTAAAGAAAAGTCTGCCAGATATGACGCCATGCTTGAAAATATCAGCTTAAGACGAAGTGAACTTAAGTCCAAGTTCCTTATGTCAAGGAGTACTGAAGAAGAAGCTAAAAAAAGATTTGATGAGCTTTCAGAGAATTTTGCGAAAGTAAATAGTCTCTATGCTAAGAATCAGCAGGATTCTGAAGAAGTTGAAAATGCTCTTGCTGATGGTTTAAAGAAGCAGAATGAATTAAGAAATAGTTTAGGACAGTATAATCAGAAGATAATCAGTCTTAAATCAAGATATGAAAATGTAAGAAATCTTTCTGAACGTTATGAAGGATATGGCCAGTCTATTAAGCGCGTAATGGAAAGAAAGGAAAAAAATCCGAGTATTCTTGGTGTTGTGGCCGATATCATTTCCGTTGAAAAAGAGTATGAGACTGCTATAGAGACAGCTTTAGGTGGTTCTATACAGAATATCGTTACAGAAGATGAAGAAACTGCAAGAGATCTTATCAAATACTTAAGAGATAATAAGTTTGGTCGTGCAACTTTCCTTCCTCTTACATCTGTTAAGGGCAGAGGAAATGTGGATCAGGCAGCTTTAAAGGAAAGTGGTGTGATCGGTATTGCATCTGAACTTGTCAGCTGTGATGCTAAATATAAAGACTTAGTAGCAAGCCTTCTTGGAAGGGTTATGGTGGTTGATAACATCGATAATGCTATTAAGATTGAAAGAAAGTATAAGCATAGCTTAAGGATAGTTACATTACTCGGGGATCTTTTTAATCCTGGTGGTGCTATGTCCGGTGGTGCCTTTAAAAATAATTCTAATCTTTTAGGTCGTAAGAGAGAAATGGATGACTTAGAAGAAGAGATAAAGAAGAATTCTGAAGAATTTGAAAAGGCTAAAAAAGAGGCTCTTTCCTTAGATATTTCGGTAAGAAAGCTTTCGGAGGAAAAGGATAGACTCTCAAGCGAAGCAAATAAGCTTTCTATTGAAAAAAATTCATTAACTATTAATTTAAGTTCTGTTGAGAAGACTCTTTCTAGCTGTCAGGCAGCTTTTGCTTCGATAAAGAAAGAAAATGAAGAACTTGATAATCAGGTTCAGGAGATAAACCGCAATAAAGATGAGCTTTTAGATGC